>JBASAR010000024.1:0-17822 GCA_049650705.1 Pontixanthobacter sp.
CCTTCTTCGGCGCGTCCTTCATTTCGACGCGCACGTCGTCCTTTCCGAACACGTCGATCTTCGCGCCGGTCAGCTTTTCGACATTGTCGATCGCCTCGGCATCGGCGTCGGTCACGAAAGTGAATGCGCGCCCCTTCGCCCCCGCGCGTCCGGTACGGCCGATGCGGTGAACATAATCATCCGGGTGCCAGGGCGTGTCGTAATTGAAGATGTGGCTCACGCCCTTGATGTCGAGCCCGCGCGCGGCGACGTCGGATGCGACCAGGATGTTGATGTCGCCGGTCTTGAACCGTTCCAGTTCCTTCTGCCGCGTGGACTGGTCGATGTCGCCGTGGATTTCGCCGGACTTGAACCCGCTGCGCTGCAAATGTTTGTTGAGCTCGCGCACCGTCGTCTTCTTGTTGGAAAACACGATGGCGGTTTCGACATGATCGTTGCGTAGCATCCATTCCAGCGTCTCGCGCTTCTGGCGCGGTTTTACATGCACCTTGAACGCGGTGATGTTTTCATTGGTGCTGGCCGCGCGGCTGACTTCGATCTGTTTGGGATTGGTCAGGAACTTGTCCGCCAGCTTCTTGATCGGCGGCGGCATGGTGGCCGAAAACAGCATCGTCTGCCGCGTTTCGGGCAGCTTGTCGCAGATGAATTCGATATCGGGAATGAACCCCATATCGAGCATCCGGTCCGCCTCGTCGATCACCAGCAATTCGCAGCCACCGAGCAAGATCTTGCCGCGTTCGAACAAATCCATCAGACGGCCGGGCGTGGCGATCAAAACGTCCACGCCTTCGTCCAGCGCCTTCAATTGATCGCCCATCTGAACGCCGCCGATCAGCAGCGCCATCTTGAGATCGTGATTGGCGCCGTATTTCTCGAAATTCTCGGCCACCTGCGCCGCCAACTCACGCGTCGGTTCCAGAATGAGCGAGCGCGGCATCAGCGCGCGGCGTCGACCGGCGGCCATCACGTCGATCATGGGAAGGACGAAACTGGCGGTCTTGCCCGTGCCGGTCTGCGCGATGCCGATGAGATCCTTCATCATCAGCACGGCGGGAATGGCGTGCGCCTGGATCGGCGTAGGTTCGGTATAGCCGGCCTCTGCGACCGCTTTCAGCAGTTCATCGGAGAGACCGAGATCGGCAAATGACATAGAATATCCGGAAAAAGGGGCGCAATGCCCGAATGTGCCGCGGCGGATGCCAAAGCGTAAAACCGGTCTGGCCCTTGCGGGCGTTCGCGGGAAAAGTCAATATTCACCGCGCGATCGAACAATTCCGTTAGTCGCCGTCCGGCACGAGTTGACGTATGCGGTCCATCCGGCATTTGACGCCGGTGCGCGATTGCAGCCGCTCCCGCTTCACGCATAGTTTGCCGTCCTTGTTCGGCTCGACATAGAACCCCTGGTAAAAATCGCGTGCGGAACAGGACTTTTCCAAATTTACGGCGATCATCCGGCGATCGTTCATATACAAAAGCAAACGGTTGTCGCGCGTCGTCCGCACGGCGCGGATCGCGTCGGTTTCGAAGCATTTGCCCATCTTGTGTTCGACAAGTTTGCGGGGCGGAGCGGAACGGGATGCGCGGGGCTCCGCCGTCAAGCTGGTGCGCGCCGAATTGGATGGCGGGCGATATGGCGACACCCGTATCACCACCCGCCGCTCGATGCGTATCTGGCGCTGCACCGGAATGTCCGTGCCGGCATCCAAAGTCAGCCAATCGTCCGGAAATTGCGCCTGACGCGTCGGAGGCGCAGGCGTCAACGAAGCCGCATCGTCGGGCGTCTGGGCGATGGGAATGAGGAGCGCGATCGGCGCGAGGAAGGCGAACGGATTGATCATGTATCGCCCCCGCCCCTAACGCTGCCGCTTGAACGGTCCCTTAATCGCGTGATGCGCGGCCTGTCGGACTGGCCCGACCCCCGCCCCCTGTGCCAAAGCCGATGGTATGACAAACGAACCAAATGGCGACGCACAATTCATCGGGGCCGTAGAAAGGCTGCTTGGCCGCAGGGGCTTCACGCGGAATTCCGACGACATGGCACCGTGGCTGACCGATTGGCGCGGGCGATATCGCGGTTCCGCCATGGGTTTGGCATCCCCGGCCGACACGGCGCAGGTCGCCGCGCTGGTCGGTCTGTGCGCGCAGCATCGCATCCCTATCGTTCCGCAAGGGGGAAACAGCGGTATGTCCGGCGGGGCCACGCCGGACGATAGCGGGCGCGCGCTGCTGCTGTCACTCCGCCGAATGAACCGTATCCATCCGGTCGATGCAGACGCGCGCAGCGTCGTTTGCGAAGCGGGCGCCATTCTGCAGGATCTGCACGATGCCGCCGCCGGAGCCGGCCTTCGCTTCCCGCTGACATTGGGGGGCAAGGGGTCGGCCACCATCGGCGGGCTGGTTTCGACCAATGCCGGCGGCACGCAGGTTCTGCGCCATGGCACGATGCGCGCCCGCGTGTTGGGTTTGGAGGCGGTGATGTCGGACGGCGCGGTTCTCAACACCCTCACGCCGCTGAAGAAGGACAATCGCGGGTTCGATTTGAAGCAGTTGCTGATCGGGTCGGAGGGTACGCTGGGTATCGTGACCGCCGCGACTTTGGCTTTGGAAGAAGCCGCGGGCGAACGGATCGTGGTGTGGACCGGGCTGCGATCGGTGCAGGACGCCCGCGCGCTGCTGATGCAATGCGAAGCCGAGCATGGGCAGATGCTGGAGGGGTTCGAGATCATTCCGCGTCACTGCCTGGATGCGGTGTGCGCGCATTTGCCCGACGCCGGCAATCCATTGAACGGCGACCACGCATGGTATGCGCTGATCGAACTGGTGCGCGGCAGGAACGACGATACCGATCTGCCCGCCCTGGCGGAACGGCTCCTGGCCGATGCGTTCGAAGGTGGGCTTGTCGAAGACGGCACGTTTTCGGCGAATGAAGGACAGGCCGAACGGTTCTGGCTTTTGCGCGATTCCATCTCTGCCGCCGAACGCGCGATCGGCCCGGCGATGCAGCATGACATATCGGTGCCGGTAGCGCGCATGGCGGACTTCATCGCAGCGGTCATTCCCGAGGTCGAAACGCGCTTTGCTGGTTGCACCGCCGCTGCATTCGGCCATCTCGGCGATGGAAACGTGCATTTTCACGTACTCGCCCCGAAAGGCGCGGTGGCGGGGGAATGGGAAACGCAAGAAGGCGCACAGATCAGCCGCTTCGTTCACGACCGGGTGACGGAATGGGGCGGCTCGATCAGCGCGGAACACGGCATCGGACAGATGAAGCGGGATGAGCTTGGGCGGCTGGGCGATCCGGTCGCGCTGTCCATGATGCGCAGGGTCAAACAGGCTCTCGACCCCCACGATC
Source organism: Pontixanthobacter sp. (assembly GCA_049650705.1). Taxonomy (GTDB): domain Bacteria; phylum Pseudomonadota; class Alphaproteobacteria; order Sphingomonadales; family Sphingomonadaceae; genus Pontixanthobacter. The sequence goes on from JBASAR010000024.1 coordinate 3,353, forward strand.
TGTTCAATCCGGGGAAGCTCCTGCCGCCTGCTTGAGGCGAAGTTGGCGCACTTGCATGCAGGCGTGCAGTTCCTTAAAGCGCGCGCAATTCGCAGGCGGCAATTCGACCGCGTACAACGCAATAATTTCGACCCTTCGCAAACGCTTTTCTGGAGAAACCGTATGGCCAGCGCGCCGCAGCCCCAACTGCCCCTGTTCTACAAGGATCTGATGCCGCTCAACAGCCGCGATCACAAGGACTGGAAAACGAAGCCGTTGGATTCGGCCAAATGGCTGACGGATCAGCATGCCATTCCCGTGACCGTCGATGAGTTCGTGCAGGCGCAACGGGATTTCCCGATCGTGTTTTCGGCCGGCGAAAATCCATTGCCGCTCGCGCTGATGGGGCTGAACGAAGGGGTGAACACGTTCGTGAACGCCGATGGCAAAGTCGAAGAACCGGTCTACCTGCCGGCCTATATCCGCCGCTATCCCTTCATGTTGGCCAAGCTGACCAAGGATACCGAAGACCTGTCGCTGTGTTTCGACCCGACGGCGGGTTCCGTCGGCGAATTTTCGGAAGGCGAGGTCCTGTTCGACGAAGAGGGCAAGGCGAGCCCCGCGACCCAGAACATCCTTCAATTCTGCGAACAGTTCGAAGGCGCAGGACAACGAACCAAGAATTTCATCGATCTGCTCAAGAAGCACGAACTTCTGATGGACGGCGAGATCGCGATCTCTCAGCAGGACAATCCGGACAAACCCTTCATCTATCGCGGGTTCCAGATGATCAATCAGGACAAGCTGCAGGAAGTGCGCGGCGACATTCTGCGAGAATGGAACAAGACCGGGATGCTGGCGCTGATCTATTGCCACATCATGTCGCTGGAACTGATGCGCACGATCTTCTCGCGTCAAGTGCAGCAGGGAACGGCGCCCCAACCCAATGCCAACGTACCCAATGCCGACGTACCCAATACCAACGTGCCCGACGCATCGGCGAGCTGAGCGCAACGATCAAGTTCGCCGAAGGATACTGTTCGCGGAACCTCGAGGGCGAGCTTTCGCGAACGGCATATCGGCATTCGACTATTCCGCAGCGATCACGACCTCGCCCCGCCCGCCCATCCGGACGACGCGTTCGCCCAACAACCGCGTCAGTTTGGTTATGACCGAAACGACCCCGGCCAAGCCGGGCGTCGTTTCGCGGCAATTGCGATCGAGGTAGAGCGAACGGCAGACCTCCAGTTGCAGACCATGCCGCCCCCGCCCCGGCATTCCATGCCGATCGAGGATATACCCACCGGCATAGGGCCGATTATGCGCCACCGCCGCCCCCTCCATGGCGAACATGTGCAAGGCGGCGGCGGTCAGGCGATCGTCTGCGCTGGCTCCGAACCGGTCCCCGATCACGTAGTGCACCGGTAAAACCTGTTCGGATGACGCCTGACGCCGTGCCCTGTCGGCCTGGTCGGTTGCCTGTCGCGCTGGCTGCCGGATGGGCGGCATCGAATGAATGTCGATCAGCAGCGCGGCCCCCCACCGGTCCCCGATCCGGTCGAGCGTTGCCGACAACGCCGTATGATAGGGCGCGTGAATATCGCGAATGCGCCCCTCCAATTCGCGCATGGGCAGCGGAGCGTTCCAGATTTCGCCGATGACCGGAAGACGCCGTGGCACTAGCCCCAGCCCGCTGCGCGCCCTGCGATTGGCGGACGATATCGGACCGGTCGCCCCGTTCTTTCCTGACGTGATGTCTTTCCCCGAAATCATGCCCCAATCGACATCGTGGGGTGATCGGTTGAGATCGAGTACCGCGCGGGGACATCGTGCGATCAGCAGGGCCGCTCCGGTCGCCTTCGCCACCGCTTCGGCGATCCGGTCGACATAACGATCTTCCAGCCGGATCGTGCTGTATTCCGCGTCGCGCATTCGCGTCAGAACGGATCGGGAATAGGCGCGGCCGGCGTGGGGTGCCGCGATCAATACCGGAATGGGCAGGTCGCCGGGAACCGTCAGCGTGTAGGCGGGATGTTCCGTAACACCGACACCGCCCATTTTTCGGCCCGACCGCCATTCGCCCCGTTCGTCATGGTGCTGCATCGCCGCCTGCTGAACGCAGTCCGGGCCCATGTCAAAAAAGGGCATGTCAAAGAAGGGTGTCTCAAAGCTGGGCATGGGTCCGAATGGGAAAGGTTTATTAAGGCAATCGCGCTATCTGCGTTGCCATGACACACACACCGCCCCTGCGCATCCTGCTGGCCGAAGATGACGATGCCATGCGTACCTATCTCGTCCGTGCGCTCGAACGGCATGGCTATTCCATTCGCGCCGTCGAACGCGGGACCCAGGCGGTGCCATTGCTTGAAAGCGAACATTTCGATCTGTTGTTGTCCGACATCGTCATGCCGGAAATGGACGGCATCGAACTGGCGCAGCATTGCAACGAGGTAAGCCCCGCGACCAAGGTGATGTTCATTACCGGTTTCGCCGCCGTCACGCTGAAGGCCAATCGTGAACAGCCCACCGCCAAAGTGTTGTCGAAACCGTTCCATCTGCGCGATCTGGTGATGGAGGTCGATCGTATTTTCGAAGACCGCATCGCCGCCAGCGTCTAAGCGCGTCCAGCGCGCGGGAACCCGTCGCCAACCCCTCTTGCGCGGCGATCACGCCAACGCTAGAGGGCGCGTCTGCCATGCTGATGGCGCAAAGATGGTGCGGGCGTATAGCTCAGTGGTAGAGCACTACATTGACATTGTAGGGGCCGGGAGTTCAACTCTCTCTACGCCCACCATCTTTCCCGGCGCCACGTTTTCCGGCGCCATATCCACAAGGGCCATTTTGCGTCCGGCCCTCCCCCCCCATCTTGCCTCAGGGCGGACCTCTGCTAAAGCGCACGGGAACCGCAAACAGAGGCACCTTAACCTATGGCGAAGATCAAAGTCGCGAACCCCGTCGTCGAACTCGATGGCGACGAGATGACCAAAATTATCTGGCAGTGGATCCGCGAACGGCTGATCCTGCCCTACCTCGATATCGACCTCAAATATTACGATCTGTCGATCGAGAAACGCGACGAAACCGACGATCAGATCACCGTCGATGCGGCGAACGCGATCAAGGAACATGGCGTCGGCGTGAAATGCGCCACGATCACTCCGGACGAAGCGCGGGTCGAGGAATTTGGCCTCAAAAAAATGTGGGTGTCGCCCAACGGCACCATCCGCAACATCCTGGGTGGTGTTGTGTTCCGCGAACCGATCGTAATCGACAACGTGCCGCGCCTTGTCCCTGGTTGGACGGACCCGATCGTGGTCGGCCGTCATGCATTCGGCGATCAATATCGCGCGAAGGACACGCTGATCCCCGGCCCCGGCAAATTGCGCCTGGTCTATGAAGGCGCCGACGGAGAAAAAATCGATCTCGACGTGTATGAATTCCAGTCCAGCGGCGTGGCCATGGCGATGTACAATCTGGACGATTCCATCCGCGATTTCGCCCGCGCCAGCTTTGCTTACGGGCTCGACCGCAAATGGCCGGTCTACCTGTCGACCAAGAACACCATCCTCAAAAAATACGATGGCCGGTTCAAGGATCTGTTCGAGGAAATTTTCGAAGCGGAATTCAAGGACAAGTTCGCCAAAGCGAAGATCACCTACGAACACCGCCTGATCGACGATATGGTCGCCTCCGCATTGAAGTGGAACGGCAAGTTCGTATGGGCGTGCAAGAATTACGACGGCGATGTGCAGTCCGATATCGTGGCGCAGGGCTTCGGCTCGCTCGGTCTGATGACCTCCGTGCTCATGACGCCTGATGGCAAGACCGTGGAAGCGGAAGCCGCACACGGCACCGTCACCCGCCATTATCGCCAGCATCAGGAGGGCAAGGCGACCAGCACCAATCCCATCGCATCCATCTTCGCCTGGACGCGCGGCCTCATGTATCGCGGCAAGTTCGACGATACGCCGGAAGTGGTCGAATTCGCCGAAACACTGGAGCGCGTCTGCATCGAGACGGTCGAGAACGGTCAGATGACCAAGGATCTGGCCCTGCTGATCGGACCGAAGCAAAACTGGCTTACGACCGAACAGTTCTTCGAAGCCATCGTGACAAATCTCGAGAAGAAAATGGCTGCATGAGTCCTCGTTCCGTCGGCAGGGTTGTGGCGTTGGCGGCGATATCGTCGCTCGGCGGCGTCACTCCTCCGGTTTACGCACAGGAGGCAACCGAACAGGACAACGCCGAATTCGATCCCGAAGAAGGCAGTGAGGTCATTACGATCGTCGGCCAGAGCGGATCGTCTTATCGCCTTACGGCGGAACTGGACGGATCCGAAGGCCAACTTGTGCGCGAAGGATCGCCGATGACCTATTTCGTGCCGATGAATGACGAGACGATTCCGAACGCCGCGCGCCTTCGCCTCACCTATTATTGAGTAGACATGGCCAAATCACCTAAGAAAACGCGAAGCCCGCGCCCATCCGGCACGGAGAAATTCGGCCAGAAGCGCCTCGAAATCCGCAATGGGCGGATGAAGGACGTGCGTGGCATCGCGGCGCTTATTCGCAGGGTCTATACCGAATTGCCGCCCTATACGCAGGGCGAGATACGCGGCCAGATCAACAATTTTCCCGAAGGCTGCTTCGTCGCGCTGCTGGATGACGAAATCGTCGGCTATTGCGCGTCGATGCAATTGCCGCAGCCCGTGGTGTTCGCGGATCACAATTGGGACGAGATCACCGGCAACGGCTATGGCAGCCGACACGATCCCACCGGCGACTGGCTGTACGGCTACGAAATGTGCGTCGATCCCAAAATGCGCGGCGTGCGCATCGGCCGGCGTCTGTACGAAGAACGCCGCGCGCTGGCCGAAGACAAGGAGCTGACCGGCATCATCTTCGGCGGCCGCATGCCCGGCTATTCACGAGCCAAACGCCGCAAGACGAACGGCGCGGACAGCCCGCAAGATTACCTCGACAAGATCATCGCGGGCAAGATCCACGATCCCGTCCTGCGGTTCCAGCTGGCCAACGGGTTCGAACCCGAACGCATTCTGCATGGCTATCTTCCGGAGGATAAACGGTCGGACAGCAATGCCGTGCTGATGGTGTGGCGCAACCCTTATGTCGATCGCGACGAACCGGTGAAGAAGCGCGTACCACGCGGCGTTGAATCGGTCCGGGTCGCCACCTGCCAGCTGCAGGCGCGCGCGGTAAAGGATTACGACGAATTCCTGCACGCGATCCGATATTTCGTCGACGTCGCCAGCGATTACGAAGCGGACTTCATCGTCTTTCCCGAACTGTTCACGCTCATGCTCCTCAGTTTCGAGGAGAAGGAGCTATCGCCGATGGAGGCGATCGAGCGGCTCTCCGAATACACCCCGCGCCTGAAAACCGACATTTCGGAATTCGCGATGCGCTACAACATCAATATCATCGCAGGCTCTCACCCCACGCGGATGGAGGATGGCGACATCCACAACGTCGCCTATGTCTGCCTGCGCGATGGGGCGATCCACGAACAGGAAAAAATCCACCCCACGCCCAACGAACGCTATTGGTGGAATATCAAGGGCGGCGACAGCGTGGACGTCATCCCGACCGATTGCGGCCCGATCGGGGTGCAGATCTGTTACGACAGCGAATTCCCCGAAATGTCGCGCCGTCTGGCGGACGAAGGCGCGCGGATCATCTTCGTGCCGTTCTGCACCGACAGCCGGCAAGGTTACCTCCGCGTGCGCTATTGCGGGCAGGCGCGCGCGATCGAGAACCAGTGTTTCGTCGTATTGTCGGGCAATGTCGGCAATCTGCCCAATGTCGCCAATATGGACATTCAATACGCGCAAAGCTGTATCTTGACCCCGTGCGATTTCCCCTTCGCCCGCGACGGTATCGCTGCCGAAGCAAGCGAGAATGTCGAAACGCTGACCATCAGCGATATCAATCTGGCGGACCTTAGCTGGGCGCGCGCCGAGGGAACCGTGCGCAATCTCGCGGACCGGCGGTTCGATCTCTACCGCATCGAATGGGACGAAACCGGGGAGCATCCCGGCAAGACGAAACCCCGCCGACCCCCCGTCGGCCCGCATTCGCCGGGTGGTGGTTAAGCCGCCCCAACCTCGGCCCATGTTTGCGGTGACAAGCCGGTAGCCCCGCGTTAAGCCGCGCGTATGGCCGCAGAACTGGACACTTCATCATTCGGCGATGCCCTTGTCATTTTGGGCGCCGCCGGGTTGGTCATTCCGGTGTTCACGCGCTTTCGCGTAACCCCGGTCATCGGGTTCATCTTGATTGGCGTTGCCGTCGGCCCTTTCGGTCTGGGCAAGCTGGTGTTCGACATGCCGTGGCTCAACTACGTCACCATATCCGATCCGGAGGCGCTGGAGCCCTACGCCGAATTCGGCATCATCCTCCTCTTGTTCACCATCGGGCTGGAACTGTCGTTCAAACGACTATGGCAGATGCGCAAGCTGGTGTTCGGCCTGGGCGCGCTGGAAGTATTGATCGGCGGGGCGATCATGGCCATCGTGCTGGCGATGATGGGGCAGTACTGGACCGGCGCAATGGCGCTGGGGCTGGCGCTCGCGTTCTCCTCCACCGCCATCGTGCTGCCGATATCCGGCACGCAGTCGCCGGTCGGCCGCGCCGCCCTGTCGATGCTGTTGTTCGAAGACATCATGATCGTGCCCATCATCTTCGTGCTGGGCGCGATGGGCCCAGCGGCGCAGGAGGGCGGCTGGGAAGGTCTGGTCACGACCCTGTGGCAAGGCGGCGCAGTCATCGCGGCGTTGCTGATCTTCGGGCGGATCGGCCTCCCCCGCCTGTTCGCGCAGGCAGCACGCACCAAAAGCCCCGAACTGTTCCTGGCCGCCAGCCTGCTGGTCGTGATCGGGGCCAGTCTGGCCACGGCCGTCGTCGGGCTGTCTCCTATCGTCGGCGCGCTGATCGCCGGATTGCTGATTGCGGAAACGGAGTATCACGGCGAAATCGAAGGGATCATCGAACCGTTCAAGGGCTTGGCGCTCGGCATATTTCTCATCACGGTGGGCATGTCGATCGATCTGGCGACGATCTGGACCAATCTGTGGCCGATCCTGCTGGCGGTGGTCGGGGTGCTGTCGTTCAAGGCGTTCCTGACCGGATTCCTGTTGCGAATGATGGGCGCACGCAGAAGCACGGCGGCGGAAACCGGCATCCTGATGGCCAGCCCGTCCGAAACCACGTTGATCGTACTGTCCGCCGCCAGCGCCGCTTTGCTGATCCAGCCGGGAACCGCGCAATTCTGGCAGATCGTCACCGCCATCGGATTGACCATCACGCCGCTGCTGGCCCGGCTCGGCCGGATCATCGCACGGCGCGTGGAACCCGCGCCGGAGCTGGAGGACGATGATAGCGGCGTTCCCCCTGTCATCATCATCGGGGCCGGGCGTGTGGGAAGGTTGGTCGCCGAGATGCTGCACACGCACGACAAGCCGTATATCGCGATCGACAGCAATTCCGACCTGATCGAGGCGGCGAAACGCAGGGGCTTTCGCGCCATATTCGGCGACGCAGCACGCGGCGACGCGCTGGACAAGCTGGGCATCGAACGCGCGCCCGCCGTCGTCCTGACGATGGACGAACCGGTTCTGGCCGAACGGCTGACCCGCAAGATGCGTAAGGAATATCCCGATCTGCTGATCGTGGCCCGCGCGCGCGATGTCGGCCATGCCGCCGAACTCTATCGGGCGGGCGCGAGCCATGCGGTGCCGGAAAACCTCGAAAGCTCGCTCCAGCTGTCGGAGGCCGTGCTGGTCGATATCGGTGTGGCGATGGGCCCGGTGATCGCATCGATCCATGAAAAGCGCGACGAATATCGCCATGCGATCGAGGAAGACGGTGCGCTGGATTACAAACCGAAACTGCGTACTTCGACGGCGGAGGCGTAATCGGTTGGCACCAAATGCCGCCTTTCCGCGTTAATCCGATGAAAGGACAATATTATGACCAAATCCGATCCAAGCAAACCGCGCAGCAATGATGAGAAGTTCAAACCGCAAAACGTCGCCAACGAAAGCCATGGCAGCGTCGGTGGAAGCGGACGTAAAGACCGCAATATGGAACACGACGTTTCGCGCGGCAGCGAACCCGAAACGAAAAAACAGAACGGCTGAGTTAGCCGCGTAAGGCATTTCGGATGGCATCGATCGCCGCATCGGCGTTCGATGCATCCGGACCGCCACCCTGTGCCATGTCGGGGCGGCCGCCGCCGCCTTTGCCGCCCAATTCTGCCACGCCTGCCTTCACCAATTCGACCGCAGACAAACGCGGGGTAAGGTCATCCGTCACGCCCACGGCGATCGCGGCGCGGCCATCATTTACAGCAATCGCGGCGATCACGACGGAACCATGTTCTCGTTTTGCGGCGTCGATAACACCGCGCAGTTCCTTGGCTTCGAGGTCCTTGATAATTTTCGCGACAAAGGGTGTGCCATCGATCGTTTCGATCCGGTCACTCGGTGATGCGTCGCCGACATTGCCCAGCGCGATCTGTCGGCGCAGCGTTGCCAGTTCCTTTTCCAGCGCCTTTCGCTCTTCGATAAGCGCCGATATGCGCGTGCCCGCTTCCTCCGGCCTTGCCTTTACCAACCCGGCAACGGTTTTCAGCGTTTCGTCTCGTTCGATCAGCCATTGTCGCGCCGCCTCCCCTGTCAACGCCTCGATCCGCCGAACGCCCGACGATACCGCGCTTTCGGAAACGATCCTCAACAAACCGATATCCCCGGTCGCATTTACATGTGTGCCGCCGCATAGTTCGACTGAGTAATTTCGCGACCCATCGCGATTGCGACCCATCGAAAGGACCCGCACTTCCTCGCCGTATTTCTCACCGAACAATGCCAGCGCGCCGGCTTCCACCGCCTCATCCGGACTCATCAGACGCGTATCGACGGTTTGGTTGGCGCGTATTTCCGCGTTCACCTCCGCTTCGATCGCAACGATGTCCTGCGGTTCCAACGGCTTGGGATGGGAAAAATCGAACCGCAGGCGGTTTTGATCGACCAGCGATCCCTTTTGCGTGACATGATCGCCCAATTGGTCGCGCAAGGCGGCATGAAGCAAATGCGTCGCCGAATGGTTTGCGCGGATGCGATCGCGCCGATCGACATCAACCGCCAGATGCACGACGTCGCCCTGATGAACCGATCCCGAACCAACGTGCGCGTGGTGGGTATGCAGGCGACCCAGGGGCTTGCCGGTGTCCGACACTTCGGCACGAAGGCTGGAGGCGTTCGACAAGATACCCGCATCGCCCGTCTGCCCGCCGCTCTCCCCATAGAAGGGCGTCTGATTGGTCAGGATCGTCGCGTCGTCGCCCGCGTGTGCCGACGCGACTTCCGCGTCGTTCACAACGATTGCCACCACCCGGCCTTCGCCTTCGGTCGCGGTGTAGCCGGTGAATTCGGTCGCCCCTTCGCGTTCGGCGATGTCGAACCATAATTCGTCGGAACCCGTATCGCCGGACCCTTTCCACGCGGCACGGGCCGCCGCTTTCTGTTCGGCCATCGCCGCATCGAAACCGGCCTGGTCGACACCGATGTCGCGCGCGCGCAAGGCGTCTTCGGTCAGATCGTAGGGAAAGCCGAACGTGTCGTATAATTTGAACGCGGTTCGCCCGTCCAGACGATCGCCTGCCTGAAGATCGCCAGTCGCCTCGTCGAGCAGCTTCAGACCTTTATCGAGGGTCTGACGGAAGCGCGTTTCCTCGCGTTCCAGCACTTCGACGATCAACGCCTGGCCGCGCTGCAATTCGGGGAATGCCTGGCCCATTTCGCCGACCAGTTCGGGAACCAGCCGGTGCATGAGCGGCTCCTGCGCACCCAGCAGATGGGCATGCCGCATGGCCCGCCGCATAATCCGCCGCAGGACGTAACCGCGCCCCTCGTTAGAAGGCAGCACTCCGTCGGCGAGCAGAAAGCTGGTGGACCGTAGATGATCCGCGATTACACGGTGGCTGCCCCTGTTCGCGCCCGTTGCCGGCACGCCGGTAAGATTTTCCGATGCGGCGATCAGCGTCCTGAACAGGTCGATATCGTAATTGTCGTGCACGCCCTGCATGACCGCGGCGATACGTTCCAGACCCATGCCGGTGTCGATCGACGGTTTGGGCAAAGCCACGCGGTTGCCGTTCGCGTCGGCATCGAACTGCATGAAAACCAGGTTCCAGATTTCGATGAACCGGTCGCCATCCTCGTCGGGCGAACCGGGGGGCCCACCGGGAATATCGGGGCCATGATCGTAGAACACTTCGCTGCATGGGCCGCAGGGTCCGGTTTCGCCCATCGACCAGAAATTATCGTTGGTGGCGATGCGGATGATGCGATCGTCCGGCAAATCGGCGATGCGGCGCCACAGGTCGAACGCCTCGTCATCGGTATGATAGACGGTGACGATAAGCCGGTCCGGCGACAGGCCCCATTCCCTGGTCAGCAAGGTCCAGGCGTGCAGGATCGCCTGTTCCTTGAAATAATCGCCGAACGAAAAATTGCCCAGCATTTCGAAGAACGTATGGTGGCGCGCCGTGTATCCGACATTGTCGAGATCGTTGTGCTTGCCCCCGGCTCGCACGCATTTTTGCGAAGACGTCGCGCGCGGCGATGGCGGCGTTTCCAATCCTGTGAATACGTTCTTGAACGGCACCATGCCTGCATTGACGAACATCAGGCTGGGATCGTTATAGGGAACCAGCGGCGCGCTGGGGATCGGCGTGTGATCCTGACCCCCGAAATAATCGAGGAAAGAACGGCGGATATCGTTGGTCGATTGCATAGGCTGCAATTAGAGATCTTGCGCCGAAGCGACAAGCGGGTTGCGTCCGTTTCGAGCAGAGGCGGTTGGAGGCGCGTTAATCCTCGCCCGCGCGCGCTCCAACGATCCATGCCGATGCACGAAACGCGACGAGCCCTTTGTCTTCGTGCCGTTCTAAAAGATGGCGAAGCTTTCCGTCGAACAGCACCCGGTCCGCATGCGGCAGCGTAGCGTAGGTTTTCGCAGCCGGACCGATCCGATGGAAGAACGCCATCGCGTCGTCGACCGGCTTGGGTCCTGTACCTGCGATGTAGGCGTAATCGACCGGGGTAAATGCGATCTCGCCCCACCCGGCCGCCTGTAGGATGCGGGTGACATAGGACTGATCGGCAAATGCAAATGGCCCGGGCGGGGGTTCATCATGAATGTCCGGCGTATCTTGCTGCACGCTTGTCGGCAGGAGTTCCGAGATCCGGGAAGCCCATGGATTTTCATCCGAACCACGGAAACAGGAAAATACGAGGCGTGCGTTGTCTTTGGAAATATTACGCAGATGGGCGAAGGCGACGGACGGGTCTTCGAAAAACATGGTTCCATGGCGGGAGACGATAAGATCGGGGCGGAAATCGTCATCCTGCCAATCGGCCGCATTCCCATGTTCGAACGCGATATTGCTTAAATTCGCGCTCCGCGACCTCGCCACGGTAATAAGTTCGGGGCTGATATCCAGTCCGCGTATCTCGGCCCCACCCTGATCACGAGCAATCGCGAGGGAAACTTCACCAGCGCCGCAACCTACATCCAGAACGCATTGGAACCGTTGCTGCCGCACCGTGGCGAGCAGTTCGTCGGTCAATCCCCCGAAACTGCGATCGGTGCGCTGCCATTCTTCCGCCCAGCTTTTCCCGACCCTGTCCGCCCAATTCTGCACCGTCGTCACATGAATGCTCCCATAGTCGCCCCCAACTCTTCGGCTCACCCGCCTAGAACAGAACCGGACTTTCGCCAATCCTTCCCCGCCGAGCGAAGATCATTGTCGAACGAAAAGACCGGTGCCGACCAACGAAGATCGACACCGGCCATATGACATTATCAAAGGTGACGCGGCAGACAATTGCCAAGATCACACGTCGAGGGCAGAAAATTACTTTTCGTCGTCGTCCTCGGCATCCGGGCCGGTCATCATTTCTTCGGCGACCTCATCGGTCTTGCCGCGAATGGCGGTTTCCAGCTTGTCGCGCATTTCGATGTTTTCGTCGAGGAACGTCTTCGAATTCTCCCGCCCTTGCCCGATCCGGACCGAATCGTAGGAGAACCAGGAGCCCGACTTCTCGACGATGCCGGCCTTCACACCCAGGTCGAGGATCTCGCCGGTCTTGGAAATACCCTTGCCGTACATGATGTCGAATTCGACCTGCTTGAACGGCGGTGCGACCTTGTTCTTGACGACCTTTACCCGCGTCGAATTGCCGATGACCTCGTCGCGATCCTTGATCTGGCCGGTACGTCGAATATCGAGCCGGACGGACGCATAGAATTTCAGCGCATTGCCCCCGGTCGTGGTTTCGGGATTGCCGTACATCACACCGATTTTCATGCGCAGCTGGTTGATGAAAATCACCATGCACTTCGATCGATTGATCGACCCGGTCAATTTGCGCAGGCTCTGCGACATCAGCCGCGCCTGCAGACCGACGTGGCTATCACCCATTTCCCCTTCGATTTCAGCCCGCGGCACCAGCGCCGCGACAGAATCGACCACCAGCACATCGATCGCGTTCGATCGCACCAGCGTATCGACGATTTCCAGCGCCTGTTCGCCGGTATCGGGCTGCGAAATGATCAGCTCGTCGATATCGACGCCCAGCTTTTTTGCATAAACCGGGTCGAGCGCGTGTTCCGCATCGACGAATGCCACGCTGCCACCCGACTTCTGTGCTTCCGCCAGAACATGCAGCGCCAGCGTCGTCTTGCCCGAGCTTTCCGGCCCGTACACTTCGATCACGCGCCCTTTGGGCAGACCACCGATGCCAAGCGCAATATCGAGCCCCAGCGAACCGGTGGAAATAGCTTCCACATTCATCGCCTCACGAGAACCCAGCTTCATCGCCGACCCCTTGCCGAATGCACGATCGATCTGCGCGAGTGCCGCGTCCAATGCCTTTTGACGGTCCACGTTTTTTTCCTTACCTTCAACCAGCTTCAAGTTCGCTGCCATGACACGGCCTCCATCGCTTGCCTAGGCCGTGTGTATAAGGCCGGGCGTTTCGTTAATCGGTGATAGCGATGTACGCGCTTTGTTCCATAAGAACAAGGGAAGAACGAATTTAGTCGTTCGCCTTCGTCGCGTCGGGCTGCGCACTGAGGATCGACGCTGCATGTTCGGCGATCTGCCGCACGCTGAACGGTTTCGGCAGGAAATGCATATATGGCACGTCGATCTGTTCGCGTAAGTGTTCTTCAGCATAGCCGGACATGAACAGAACCGGGATATTGGGATGAAGCTTACGCAGGGCGCGCACCATCTTCGGTCCATCCATCACCGGCATCACGACGTCCGAAATCACGAGATCGAACGGCCCGGAATTGGCGATGCTGGCAAGCCCCTCTTCCCCATCAGCAGCGGCGACGACCACATATCCCGCGCGCAACAACGCACGTTCGGCGACGGCGCGAACCATATCTTCGTCCTCGACCAGCAGGATACGGCCCCCGCCCGACCATTCGCTGGTCGGTTTGGCGATTTCCGGCGCGGCTTTCGTGGTCTCGCCGCGATGGACCGGAAGATAGATGGTGAATCGTGCGCCCGCGGCCGCACCGGCTTCTTTCGTGGTGTTCTCCACGAATATGAACCCACCCGATTGTTTGATAATGCCATAGACGGTCGACAGGCCCAGCCCCGTGCCCTTCCCCTGCTCCTTCGTCGTGAAGAACGGTTCGAACACCTTGGGCAGGACGGCCGGGGGAATGCCGCCGCCATCGTCCTGAACCGTCAGGACCGTGTATTCTCCGACCGGAATGATGTCGGAACCCAACCGGCGGACATCGTCGGGCGATACGCGGCGCGTCGTCATGGTCAGATGCCCCGTCCCGTCGCCGCGCGCCTGAATGGCATCGCGGGCATTGACGGCCAAATTGACGATCACCTGTTCCAATTGCTGCGGATCGGCACGCACGGGGCCAAGATCGCGGTCGTGATGCACTTTGAAGGCGATTTTGCCCCCCAGCAGACGCTTCAACAGCTGAGTCACCTCGCTGACGATATCGGGCAGCTGCAGCACTTGCGGGCGCATGGTCTGCTGGCGCGAAAAGGCGAGGAGATGCCGCGTCATGCTGGCCGCGCGGTTCGAATTGGCGCGGATTTGCTGGATATCGTCGTAGTCGCTGTCGCCGGGCGTATGGCGCAGAAGCATCAGGTCGCAATATCCGATGATCGCGGTCAGAACATTGTTGAAATCATGCGCCACGCCGCCCGCCAGCTGGCCGACAGCCTGCATCTTGGTTTGCTGCGCGACCTGACGTTTCAGTTTCGTCTCTTCGGTCGAATCGGCGATACTGATCAGCACCGCCGCTTCCCCCAACCCGCGCACGGCGGCCAGCCCCAGCGATACCGGATCGTCGGGCTGCGTTCGCAGGCGAACGGCCACGTCGCCCTTGCTCGCATTGCCTTTGCCATAGCGTCGCACCGCATCGGACAG
>JBASAR010000025.1:0-13742 GCA_049650705.1 Pontixanthobacter sp.
CCGAAAAGGGTGACGAGAAGGGCAACGGCAAGGACGACAGCAAGACGCAATAGGACATCCGAACGGGTGCCGCACCAGTGGGCACCGCCGAAGTGACCCAGGCAGATACAGTGCCGTGCTTCATCGCCCCGTAAGGGGTCGATGGTAGGGCGTGCAGGTTGATTATAGAATATCCGGCTTTAAGGTCGGACGAATCGCATCGAAGCGCCGCTTTTCAGGTGTTCGCGACGGGGGTTCGGGAAAACGGGATATGACGAAATTGAGCGGAACCGATTCCAAAAGCACGCTTTATTGCAGTTTCTGCGGGAAATCGCAGCACGAGGTGCGAAAGCTGATCGCCGGACCTACCGTATTCATCTGCGACGAATGCGTGGAACTGTGCAACGATATCATTCGCGAAGAAACCAAGGCCGGGATTGCCGGCAAGGGCGAGGGCGACGTGCCGACGCCGATGGACATCTTCACCACGCTGAACGATTACGTGATCGGGCAGGATCGGGCCAAGCGCGTGTTGTCGGTCGCGGTCCATAACCATTACAAGCGCCTGAAACACGGCGGCAAGGCGGGCGAGGTCGAACTCGCCAAATCCAACATCCTGCTGGTCGGCCCGACCGGCTGCGGCAAGACGTTGCTGGCGCAGACGCTGGCGCGGACGTTCGACGTGCCCTTCACCATGGCCGATGCGACGACCCTGACCGAGGCGGGCTATGTCGGCGAGGATGTGGAAAACATCATCCTCAAGCTGCTGCAGGCGAGCGACTACAATGTCGACAAGGCGCAGCACGGCATCGTCTATATCGACGAGATCGACAAGATCACGCGCAAAGCGGAAAACCCCTCGATCACCCGCGACGTTTCGGGCGAGGGTGTGCAGCAGGCGCTGTTGAAGCTAATGGAAGGCACCACCGCCTCCGTCCCACCACAGGGCGGGCGCAAGCATCCGCAGCAGGAATTTCTGCAGGTCGATACGACCAACATCCTGTTCATATGCGGCGGGGCGTTTTCGGGGCTCGAGAAAGTCATCGCCGACCGCCTGCAAAAACGCAGCATCGGCTTCGGCGCGCATGTCGCCGATCCGGACAAACGGCGCATCGGCGAATTGCTGGAAAAATGCGAACCGGAAGATCTGCTGAAATTCGGATTGATTCCGGAATTCGTCGGGCGTCTGCCGGTCATCGCCACCTTGCGCGATCTGGACATCGGTGCGCTGGTGGAAATTTTGAGCGAACCGAAGAACGCACTGGCCAAACAATATGCCAAGCTGTTCGAGCTGGAGAACGTCGAACTGACGTTCCAGCAGGATGCGCTTCAAACGATTGCGCAAAAGGCAATCGAACGCAAGACGGGCGCGCGCGGGCTGCGGTCCATCGTCGAAGGCATATTGCTCGATACGATGTTCGATCTGCCCGATATGGACGGCGTCACCGAGATCGTGATCGACAAGGATGTGGTCGAGGGGCGCAAGGACCCGATCCGCGTGATGGGCGGAGAAGCGAAGAAGGAAGAAGCGGCCTGATTTGATCGGTTTTGGCGGGGTCGGATGTTTCGTCGTGACCCCGTCGATCGCCGTTCATAACGGTTTAGGATCTTGGGGCACGGTGCAGGTTCGCGCGTTTAGACGCGCTGCCGATCCATTTCAACATTCGCGGCGAAGGCAACCGGTTTGCACGTAAGCTGCAAGTGGTCTGCCTTATGCAAGTCGTCTGCAGTCCGATTATCGGACTGGCGACAGTTGGCGTCTACTTCGGCGTAAGCGACGGTGCACCATCGGAACATCTACGCGAACTGATCCTCCCTTGCGTGATCCTGATTGTTGCGCTTTTGTTCGTTCTGCGGCTGGTCGATCGCTGGGCCAGGTGGCAATAAAAAACCCCTCCCGATCGCGAGACCGGGAGGGGTTTTCGTATTTTTGGTCGGGCCAAGCTTACATCGGCATCAATACATTATCGACAACGTGAATGATTCCGTTCGACTGCATGACATCCGCCTGCGTAACGGTAGCGGTACCGCCGTTGGCATCGGTTAGAACGACGTTGCCGCCCATCAGCTTCGCAGTCAGCGTACCGCCGGCCACCGTCGGGATCGTCGCCATCCCGCCACCGGCGCGAATGCGGGAGATCAGATCGGCTGCCGTCACGTTTCCGGATACGACATGATACTTGAGCGCATTCTGCAGCATCATCTTATTGGCAGGCTGCAACAAGGTACCGATCGTGCCTTCCGGCAGTTTGGCAAATGCGGAATCGGTCGGCGCGAACACAGTGAACGGGCCCGGACTGGATAGGGTATCCACCAGATCGGCTGCCTTCACCGCGGCGACGAGCGTGGCGTGAATGCGCGAATTGGACGCATTTTCCACGATGTTGCGCGTCCGTAGCATCTCGGCACCGCCGACCATGACCGGAGCGGGTGCGGCCACGGTCGTCGTGGTTGCCGTGCTCATATTGTCGCGATCGTCCATATCGTCGTTCATGGTCGTGCAACCGGCGGCCAGTGCACCGACGGCGGTCATGGCAAGCATATGGCGAAGAATGGTGTTGGACATGTAGTGTCTCCTAAATTTGAACAGGAAAATCCTGCATCTGTGGTACGTAACGCACGAAAACACGTTTTGGATGCAAGAAACCGATATTTTATGCCGGATGCCCTCCCAATCAGGCGCGACAATCGGAACCGTTCTGCGCGCAATCGGCATTTCGTTCGATCTGGATCGTCGCATGACCGATACGATGATCGTGGCGCAACCGCTCCGCGATCTCGTGCAGAAACGCGTCCCCCGAATGCCCTTGCGGCATCACGAGATGCGCGGTCAGCGCGGTTTCCGTGGTACTCATCGGCCAGATGTGGAGATCGTGCAACGCGTCCACTCCCGGCAATTCGGAAAGATAGGCACGCACCACCGCTTCATCCACATTTTCCGGTACCGCAAGCAAACCCATCGCCAAGCTGTCGCGCGCGAGCCCCCAGGTGCTCCAGCCGATCACCGCCACGATCAGCAGTCCCACCGCCGGATCGATCCAGGTCGCGCCGGTCACGACGATAGCGATTCCCGCCAGAACCACGCCGAACGACACCAGCGCGTCGGCCGCCATATGCAGATAGGCGCCGCGTATATTAAGATCGTCCGCCTGCCCGCGCATGAACATCAGCGCCGTGCCTGCATTGATCGCGATGCCGATGCCGGCCACGATGATGACGGTCATCCCCTCGACCGGGGCGGGCTCTGCCAGGCGATGCAGCGTTTCGTAAGTGATAATACCGATGGCGACGATCAGCAGCGCGGCGTTGGCCAATGCGGCGAGGATGGTCGAACTTTTGTAGCCGTAGGTGAAACGTTGCGTCGGCGCGCGTTTGGCGGCCAGGCTGGCCCCCCAGGCGAGGATGAGGGCCAGCACGTCTGACAGATTATGTCCGGCATCCGCGACCAGCGCCATCGATCCCGACAGGAAGCCATAGGTCGCCTCCACGATAACGAATGCGGTGTTGAGCGCGATGCCGATGGCGAATGCTCGCCCGAAATCCTTGGGCGCATGACCGGCATCGTGTCCGTGACCGTGAGTATGCGTGTGCCCCATCGCCTATTCGTAGACGCAGGCGTCCAACCCGTCACGGCGCACGGCCGCCATACGCGCAGCGATCGTACTGCCGTAACGGGCCGTGAACCCGCCCGGATTGGTGACGGAGCGTTTCTTGGGCAGGGGCAAGGCCGCCGCCATCCGCGCGGCTTCGTTGTCGGACAGTTGCGCGGCGGAATGGTTGAAATAGCGCCACGATCCGGCCTCCACCCCATAGGTCCCGATGCCGGTTTCCGCGACGTTCAGATAGACCTCCATGATCCGCCGCTTGTCCCAGATGTTTTCGATGAGGAAGGTGAAATACGCCTCCAGCCCCTTGCGAAAAAAACCGCCGCCCTGCCAAAGAAACACGTTTTTCGCCGTCTGCTGGCTGATGGTCGAACCGCCCCGGATACGGCCGCCCTGTCGATTGCGGCGGATGGCGTTCTGGATCGCCTCCCGGTCGAACCCGTCATGGCTACAGAACTTGCCGTCCTCCGCCGCGATGACGGCGGCGACCATATTGCGGTCGATATTGGCGAGCGGTTCCCAATCCTTGACGATGCCGTTGTCGTCCATGGCCATGGTCGCGGTGACGGGCGGCGGGACGAAGCGGAACGCGATCACCAGCAATAGGCTGAGAACGACGAGGTAAAGGGCGAGCTTGAACAGGAATTTGACGAGGGCGAACATCGCACCGCCCTACAGCCGCAGGCGGGCCGCCGCAATCGCCGCCGGGATGCATGTGCGGGCGGCGTAAACGAAAGGGGGCCGGACATTACGCCCGACCCCCTTCGATGCTTCGATGCAACCAAACTCAGGCTGCGATAGCCATGAACCGTTCGCCGGCGATCGTCTTCATCGCTTTTTGCAGCTTCTCGAACGCGCGCACTTCGATCTGGCGAATGCGTTCGCGGCTGACGGAATAGACCTGGCTCAATTGCTCCAGCGTCTGCGGATTGTCGGTGAGGCGCCGTTCGGTCAGGATATGCTTTTCCCGATCGTTCAGCCCGCCCATCGCTTCCAGCAGCATGTCGTGCCGCACTTCGGCTTCTTCGGCGTCGGCCACGGTTTCGTCCTGCAGCGGACCGTCATCGACCAGCCAGTCCTGCCATTGGCCGCCATCTTCCTCATCGCCGCGCATCTTGGTGTTGAGCGATCCGTCGCCCCCCATCATCATGCGGCGGTTCATGTTGATGACTTCCTGTTCCGCCACGCCGAGATTGGTGGCGATGGTTGTCACGTCGTCGGGGTGGAGATCGCTGTCTTCATAAGCTTCCAGTTCCTTCTTCATCCGGCGTAGGTTGAAGAACAGCTTCTTCTGCGCGGCAGTGGTGCCCATTTTGACAAGGCTCCACGAACGCAGGATGAATTCCTGCATGCTCGCCTTGATCCACCACATGGCATAGGTCGCCAGACGGAAACCGCGTTCGGGTTCGAATTTCTTCACACCCTGCATCAGGCCCACATTCCCTTCGGAAATGAGGTCGCTGACGGGCAAGCCGTAGCCGCGATAGCCCATGGCGATCTTCGCCACCAAGCGCAGGTGGCTGGTCACCAACTGCGCGGCGGCTTCGGGGTCTTCATGTTCGGCGTAACGTTTGGCAAGCATGTATTCCTGCTCCGCCGTCAACACCGGGAATTTCTTGATTTCAGCCAGATAACGATTGAGGCTCTGCTCACCGCCGAGGGCCGGGACTTTTGCTGTCGTACTCACGTCTTCCCTTACCTTTCTTAGCCAGCCGCATTGCGCATCGGACCCCAAATGGGCATCCGGCCGATCGGGCCGCTGCATCATTCTATACAGGAACTGCATGCCCGATTGCAGTGCATTTCATCGATTTCAACGAACGGTTTGGTCGATCAGTTCCTGCATGTCGGACGGCAAATCCGATTGGTATTCGGCATATTGACCGCTCGCCGGATGGATGAAACCCAGCTTCGCGGCATGCAGCGCCTGACGCGCGAAACCGATGCGGGCGAGCGTCAGGCGGAGCGCGGCGGGGGTGCTGCCATAGACCGGATCCCCTGTTAGCGCGTGACCTATTGACGCGCAGTGAACGCGGATCTGGTGGGTTCTCCCGGTTTCGAGAATGCATTCCAACACACTGCAATGATTACCTTTTTCGATCGTGCGATAATGCGTCACCGCATGTTTCCCGCGCGTGGTATCGGCGGGCAGGACGGCCATTTTCTTGCGGTTTTTTTCGGAGCGGCCGATGCGCCCTTCCACTGTCCCCTGTGCCGGTTCGAGATGGCCATTGCACACCGCGAGATAACGACGGGTGATCGAATGATCGGCGAATTGGCTTGCAAGCCCCTCATGCGCGATTGCGGACTTCGCAACGACCAACAGGCCCGAGGTGCCCTTGTCGATCCGGTGTACGATCCCCGGCCGGGCGACACCGCCGATGCCGGACAGGCCGACACCCCCATTTCTGGTGCAATGATACAGCAGCGCATTGACCAGCGTGCCGTCCGTATTCCCGGCCGCCGGATGGACCACCATGCCGGCGGGTTTGTTTACGACGATGAGATGCGCGTCTTCGAACACGATGTCGAGCGGGATGTCCTGCGGCTGGGCTTCGGCGGGTTCGACGGGAGGCAGTTGGATAGTGAAATGCGCCCCGGCCTGCATTTTTACCGAAGGGTTGGTGGCGACGGTTCTGCCGATCGTGACCGCGCCCAGAGCGATCAGCGCCTTGATCCTCTCGCGCGATAGACCGGCCGCCTGCGCGAGGGACTTATCGATCCGGCCGGTATTCGCGAGGGTGCCGGTGAGGGTGCCGGTGATGGTGCCGGTGATGGGGGGCGGGGCGGGCATGGGATTGCGACTATGTGAAGGGCAGGACTTCGACAAGCGCAGGGTGAGCGCAGAGGGACAATCGCCGGATACCGTTCGCCCTGAGCTTGTCGAATGGCCGCCCTTTTCCTAGCGACATTCCATGCCGTTCTGGACGTATATTCTGCATTGCCGTGATGGAGTGTTCTACACCGGCCACACTGACAATCTGGAAGCACGCATTGCCAGACATCAGTCGGGTAGCTGTAAGAGTTGGACGCAGGATCGCCTGCCGGTCGCGTTGGTCTGGTCGCAGCCTTTTGCGACGCGTATCGAGGCGTTGGACGCCGAATGTCAGATCAAAGGATGGTCGCGCAAGAAGAAGCTCGCATTGATACGGGGGGACTGGGAGGCAGTGTCCCTTCATACCAGAAGCAAGGGCGGCCCTTCGACAAGCTCAGGGCGAACGGGATTATGGGTTTACGAGGGGATCTTAGAGGCTTTGGGCACGCAAGCCCGTGCCGCTCACCCCCTCGAATGCTGCGGCATCCTATACGGGTTGCCAACCCATATCACCCATGCCGAGCCGGTCGCCAACGTCCACCCCACGCCCGCGACCCGGTTCGAACTGGACCCCGCCGCGCTGATCGCGGCGTATCGGGCGGAGCGGGAAGGGGGTCGCCAAATTGCCGGCTATTACCATTCGCATCCCGCGGGCGTTGCCGAACCATCCGCCACCGATCGCGCGATGGCCCCGGGCGACGGAAAAATATGGGCGATCGTCACGGCAGGCGAAGTCCGGTTCTGGCGCGATGGCGACCAGGGCTTCCAACCCCTTTCCTACCGGGTCGCGAACCCGTAACGGGTGCGCGCCATGGATACCGCTTGCCGCCGCTTTCCGCACCTTTTGCACCTTTCGCCAGCGCATGGCTGGCAAGCGCGTCAATTTGCTCTAGGACCGTGTAACATGCGGTCCATGTCTCCCCGTTTGTCAGGAACGAAGCCTTTAGTATGAACAGCGACTCCCCCGCCGATCTCGCCGCACTGATGTGTTCGCGGTTGTGTCACGATCTGTTGAGCCCGGTCGGCGCGATGACCAATGGGCTGGAATTGCTGGCCGACGAAACCGACCCGCAGATGCGGCAACAATGTATGGAATTGCTGGAACAGAGCGCGAAGACCAGCGCCGACAAACTGAAGTTCTTCCGCCTTGCCTATGGCGCGGCCGGCGGCTTCGGCGAAATGGTCGAAGTGGGCGATGCGAAGGACGCGATCGAAACGCTGGTACAAAATGCCAAGCGGGTGGAGGTGCACTGGGCGCTCGACACCGCCAAACTGCCCAAGGACGCGGTGAAAGTGCTGCTCAACCTGGCGCATATCGCGCTCGACGCATTGGTGCGCGGCGGCTCGCTCGATATCGGGGCGGAGATGCGGGAAGGGAACACGGAAATTGTGGTCCGGGCGAGCGGTGCGAAACTGGCCTTCGACGAAACCATCGGGCAGGCCCTGCAGAACGATCTGCCGGTGTCGGAGATATCCAGCCGTACCGCGCCCGCTTACATGATCGCGCAGCTCGCCGAACGCATCGGCGGGGGTCTGCAGTATCAAATGACCGACGATGCGCTCATCCTGGGGGCGGTGCTGCCGCAACCCAGCGGGTTGATCGGATAATGGCCGACGAACTGGTTCATCATCAACGTCCATCGCCGAATTGCAACGCCCGGGATCTGCCGATCACCATGGTGGTCATCCACTACACCGAAATGCGGTCCGCCGAGGATGCGATCACGCGGCTCTGCGATCCCGAAGCCGGGGTCAGCGCGCATTACCTCATCAGCGAAGCGGGCGAGGTCACGCAGATGGTCGACGAGGATCAGCGCGCCTGGCACGCGGGCGTGTCCTATTGGCGGGGACACAAGGATGTGAACTCCGCCAGCATCGGTATCGAACTGGATCACCCGGGTCATCTCTATGGCTATCGCCCTTTCGACGAGCGGCAGATCGACGCGCTGGTCCCGCTCCTCAACCGAATGGTGAAGGCGCACAACATACCGCGTGCCAATATCGTGGGCCATTCCGATGTCGCACCCGCACGCAAGACCGATCCGGGCGAGCTGTTCCCGTGGGACCGGCTGGCGCAATACGGGCTGGCGATCGCCAAGCCGGACATCGCGCTGGGCGATCCGTTCGACAATGACGGGGCGTTCTACCTCGCGCTCGAACGCTATGGCTACGACGTTACCGACGGGCATAAGGCGGTGGCCGCGTTTCAACGGCGCTGGCGGCCGGGGCGGATCGATGGGGAAATCGATGGCGAAATCCGCGCGATCCTGTTTAAGCTTCTGCTCGACAGGGATCGCGGCGCTGCTAGATAGCAGGATGCCAGGGGGCCGGGCAGCCGCGTTGTCGTTTTGCGATACCGAGGAAAGTCCGGGCTCCACGAAACAGGGTGGCGGGTAACGCCCGCCATGGGCGACCATAGGGAAAGTGCCACAGAGAGCAGACCGCCGATCGTCCGATCGGTAAGGGTGAAAGGGTGCGGTAAGAGCGCACCGCGCGCATGGTAACATGGGCGGCATGGCAAACCCCACCCGGAGCAAGGCCGAATAGGGGCGGCGCGTCATCGGCTTTCGGGCCGCATGGCAGATGCGTTTCGCATCGATCGCCCGGGTTGGCTGCTCGAGCGGTGGAGCAATCCATCGCCTAGAGGAATGGCTGCCCCTGTCGCGAGGGTCTTGGAAACGAGAAACCGGCGGCGGGACAGAACCCGGCTTACAGGCCCCCTGGCACCCTTCATTCGTCCCCCCCTACATTTGCAAGCCACCCACGGATGTGCTGCAACCTGCGCCACAACACGCAAGAGGGCAGGGCATATGAAACATCGAACGACATTGGGGCTGATGCTGGGGTCGGCCATAATCCTGATGGGCAATGCGCCGCCCGAACCCGGCGAGGCCAGCGAACACACGGCCGCCTACAACGCGAGGGTCGCCGCCGCCTTGCCGCTGGACGATCCTCGCGATTTTGCGGATGCGCGCCGCGGTCTCCTCGCTCAGCTCGACAGCGACATTTTGAACGCCGACGGTTCGGTCGCATGGGATGTCGATGAATTCGCCTTCCTAGAACGCAGCCCACCCCAAAGCGTGAACCCGTCGCTATGGCGACAAAGCCGGCTTGCCGCGATGCACGGCCTGTTCGAGGTGGTACCGGGCATCTACCAGATACGCGGGTACGATTTGGCGGTGATGACACTGATCGTCGGCGAAAGCGGCTGGATCGTCGTGGACCCGCTGTTGACCGCCGCCACCGCCAGGGCCGGTCTGGATCTGGCCAATCGCACGCTCGGCGAACGGCCGGTAAGCGCGGTCATCTATACCCACAGCCATGGCGACCATTTCGGCGGCGTACGCGGCGTGCTGTCGGTGGAAGATTACGCGAAGGGCGATACGCCGGTCATCGCACCGCACGGCTTTACCGCCGAAGTCGTGGGCGAGAACGTGCTGGCCGGCACCGCCATGACCCGCCGTGCGCAATATCAGTTCGCCACCGCCGTACCATCGAGCGCATTCGGTCCGGTGGGTGTCGGGCTCGGCCCCAAACTGGCGCAGGGCAGCGTCGGCCTGTTGCCGCCAACCCGCGAATTGACGCAGGATGGAGGCACGCTGACGATCGACGGTGTTGCTTTCGAATTCCTGGATGCCGGCGGCACCGAAGCACCAGCGGAATTCGTATTCTACCTTCCCCGGTTTCGCGCGCTGCACACGGCGGAAGTCGCGACGCGCACGTTCCACAACGTGTTGACCCCGCGCGGGGCGCTGGTGCGCGATACGCTGGAATGGAGCCGTGCGATCGACACGATCCTGATGCGCTTCGGGCCGAAAAGCGATGTCGTACTGGCGTCGCATCATTGGCCGGGCTGGGGCCGGCAGGTGGTGCGCGAACGGCTGCGCAACCAGCGCGACATCTACCGCTACGTTCACGATCAGACCCTGCGTATGGCCAATCAAGGTCTGACGATGGACGAGATCGCCGAACGGATCGACGAGCCTGCATTCGCCGCCGATGATTTCGGTGCGCGCGGTTATTACGGCACGTTCGAACATAATGCGAAGGCGGTCTATCAACGCTATTTCGGATGGTGGAATGCCGTGCCCGCCGATTACGATCCATTGCCCAAGGTCGAAGAAGCCGGGCGCTGGATCGACGCCATCGGTGGGCCGGAAAAGGCGCTGCGGTTAGGGCGCGAAGCCCACGACGCAGGCGATTATCGTTGGAGCGCACGCCTGTTGCAGTCCCTGGTGTTCGCGTATCCCGGCCATCGCGATGCCAAACCATGGCTGGCCGCGTCCTATGAACAGCTGGCTTTCCAGTCCGAAGCCGGCACCTGGCGCAATCTCTATCTGGCCGCCGCGCACGATCTGCGAACACCCATCGCCGCGCCGGCAACCGCCCTCCTGTCGCAGGAAGTGGTCGCGTCCATTCCCACGCTGGACTTGTTCGATGCGTTGGCAAGCCGGTTCGATCCGGCGAAGATGCAAGGCGACGCCAAGGGCGGTGATGCGGTTCTGCAATTCACTTTCCCCGATACAAACGAAACCATCCATGTCGATCTGCGGCGAAGCGTCATGTTCCCGCGCCGGGGAACGGCGGAAGGGGCCGATGCGGGATTGACGATCGCGCGCGTGCAGTTCAACCGCCTGCTGGCGCGAAAGATCACCCTGCCGGAACTCGTGCAGTCGGGCGAAGCGGCAGTTGCCGGCAATCCGGCCCTCATCGCGGCGATGTTCGCCGCGTTGGACGAACCCGATCCCGGCTTTGCGATCGTGACCCCCTGAAAAAGCGATGGAACAACCGATGACCGAAAAACGCAGCCTGGCCCAACGGCTCGCCATCGTGGCAGCCGTCGTAGTGCAGATCGGCGCGACCTTCCTGCCGCAACTGGGCTTGGGGGCGCCGATCGGCGATCGGTCGGATGCCGTGCGGACGCTGATAACGCCGGCGGGTTGGGCGTTTGCGATCTGGGGTCCGCTGTTTCTGGGATCGGGCATCTTCGCCCTGTGGCAGACGTTTCCGAACCAGAAAGACAATGCGCTGCTAAACCGGATCGGCTGGCCTGCGGCCGTCGCCCTTTCGATGCAGGGCATCTGGGCAATCTATACGCAGTTCGCCGATCTGACGTACATTTCCTCGATCATCATTCTCATATCGTTGGCCGCGTTGTTGGTAATTCTGCGCGAACTGGTCAAGGTTCGGCGTGCCTTTACCACGGGTGAAAAATGGATTGCGGCCACGACGTTCAGCGCCCTGGCAGCCTGGCTGACGGCGGCGTCGATCGTTAATATCAGCGCCAGTCTGCTCTATCATGGCATCGGTGAAGATGGCACCTATCCTATAGTGGCGGCGGCGGTCGTGCTTCTGGGCGGGGCCATTGCAGCGGCGGCGGTTTGGTGCAGTCGGGGCAATCCATGGTATGCCGCGGTGTTCTGTTGGGCGTTGCTGGCGATCTTCTTGAATGGTGGGCAGGAAAGCACCGCATTGGCCACCACCTGCGCCGTATCGGCAATCGCCGTGCTTTACGCCATGTGCGCCAAATTGAGCGATCGCGCCGACCGCCAGCATTGGATCGGTGGCGGGCGCTAGGGCGGATCATGCACTCCGCCCCGACGGATACCGTTAGACCTTCGCCTGTTCCACGATCTTCACCCGCCCCTTGCTGCTTTCGACTGCCTGAATGACGCGCCGATCTTCCCCTTCGAGAACAAGTGCGGTCAATCGGCCGTGGCGATAGGCCCCGGTATCGATACCGATGCGGTTCTTACGTTCATCGATCTCCTGGGTGATCGTATGCCCATGCACCACCATGTGCGAATGCCGATCCCGGTGATTGAGGAAAGGTTCGCGGATCCAGCGCAATTCCCGCGGGCGCTGTTCGTCGATCGGACGGTGCGGATCGATACCGGCATGAACGAACAGATAATCGCCCAGTTCGATCATATCTTCGAAATCGCGAAGAAATTCGACATGTTTGTCCGGCACGCGGTCGCGCAGCAGTTTCTGCAATTGTTTGAGGTCCGCTTTGCCGAACTCTTCACGCGAGATGCCGTAGCTTAATATCGTTTCGCGCCCGCCATGTTTGAGGAAGTGGCGAAGCACGCCGGCATCGTCGAACGCGTCGAGGAACATTTCTTCGTGATTGCCCATCAGGCAGCGCAACCGACCGCGTTTGGCCAGTTTGCGCGCGGTGCGGATGACGCCCGCACTGTCCGGGCCGCGATCGATCAGATCGCCAAGCAGGATGACCGTAGTATGCGCCGGCTGCCGCGCCGCATCGTCGATCTGGATCGCATCGACGAGCTGTTCGAACAGATCGTTCCGCCCGTGAATATCGCCGATCACGTAAGCGCGTTCCCCGGCCGGCAACCGCGCGCGGGGCGCAGCACTTTTTCCCGTGAACATTTTACGCAGCGGTTCGAACATCGTCTCTAATCAATCGGGTGTGGGCTATTGGCCATAGGGGCAACGCAGCGCGCCTACAATCGCGGCCATCGTTCGGCGCGTCGTTCCAGTGCAAAAAGGTCACACTATGTCGACGCGTGTGGCGGCGCTCTACTATTGTCTTGTGCAACGCAGCATGAACAGACAGTCTGCAATCATGACGAAGCGAGATCGCCGCCCAACGAGGCGGATGGCCCTTCATCATGCAGGTGGGACGAAGCAACAACGCCAACCAAGGAGTTCGGTATGCTAACGTCCAATCGCGGCCCTATCGCCGCATGTCTTTCGCTATTCGTGGCCACGACGGCTGCACCCGCTATCGCGCAGGAAGAACCGCCCGAGCCTATGGGTCCGGTAACGGTGTCGGGCAGTGTCACGCTCGCCAGTGAATATCGGTTTCGCGGGATCGACCAGTCCGGCGGAGAATTCGCTATCCAGGGCAGCGTCGATGCCGCGCATGAGTCCGGATTCTATGTCGGTGCGTGGGCATCGTCGCTGGACGAAGACACGGTCGGCTTCGGTTCGACCGAACTGGATATCTATGGAGGGTGGAGCGGTGATGTCGCGGAAGGACTAACCGCCAATGTCGGCGCGCTTGCCTATATCTATCCTGATGCCGGGGCGGGCGATTTCGACT
Organism: Pontixanthobacter sp.; assembly: GCA_049650705.1. Taxonomy (GTDB): domain Bacteria; phylum Pseudomonadota; class Alphaproteobacteria; order Sphingomonadales; family Sphingomonadaceae; genus Pontixanthobacter. Next base: position 13,469 of record JBASAR010000025.1, read on the forward strand.
ATTACGAGGGCTATGGATCGCTGACCTTCGCGATCGGTCCGGCGGAAGCGACGGGCGGCATCGCCTATGCACCAAAGCAGGACGGGCTGGGCGGCAACGACAACCTGTATCTCTACACCGATGTCGGGTTCGGCATCCCTGATACACCAGTGACCATTACGGGGCATATCGGCTATACCGATGGAGCATTGACCTTCACCGATGATGGCGATGCGTTTGACTGGTCGATCGGGGCGGAAGCGGCGATTGCCGGCACGCCCCTGACCATCAGTGC
>JBASAR010000026.1:0-2997 GCA_049650705.1 Pontixanthobacter sp.
ACCAAGGACAACGCCATGGTCGGGGTGGACGCGGTGGTGTTCTTCCAAGTGCTCGACGCGGGCAAGGCGGCGTACGAGGTGTCGGGCCTGCAGAACGCGATCCTTGCGCTGACCACCACCAATCTGCGGACCGTGATGGGGTCGATGGATTTGGATGAAACCCTGTCCAAGCGGGACGACATCAATGCCCGCCTGCTGTCTGTTGTCGATCACGCGACTTCGCCATGGGGCATCAAGATCACCCGGGTCGAGATCAAGGACATCCGCCCGCCGCTCGACATCTCCGAAGCGATGGCGCGGCAGATGAAAGCGGAACGTCTGAAACGCGCGGAAATCCTGGAGGCGGAAGGCGACCGCGCCTCCAACATCCTGCGTGCGGAAGGCGACAAGCAGAGCGCCATCCTGACCGCGGAAGGCCAGCGCGAATCCGCCTTCCGCGATGCCGAGGCGCGCGAACGCCAGGCCGAAGCGGAGGCGAAAGCCACGCAGGTCGTGTCCGATGCGATCGCGGGTTCCGGCAATCAGGCGATCAATTACTTCATCGCGCAGGAATATACGAAAGCGATCGGCAAGTTCGCCGACAGCCCCAATTCCAAGACCATCCTGTTCCCGATCGAAGCCACGCAGCTGGTCGGCTCCATCGGCGGAATCGGCGAATTGCTGAAGGAGGCGATCGGCGGTTCCGGCAGCGAAAGCGGGTCGGCGCAGAACGCGTCGGGCATTCCCATACCGTCGGGCCGTGAACCGCGCGTCAGCGTGCCGCGCAGCACCGAATTGCGTGCCGGCGAACAGCGCAGCGTGGATCGCACCAACGATCGGTCGGGTCGGTAATGTTCGACTTCTTCGACGGGATCGACGCCGCCTGGCTGTGGGTGGCCGCCGGACTGGCGCTCGGCACGCTGGAACTGCTGGTGCCCGGCGTCTATCTCATCTGGCTGGCGGTGGCGGCGCTGGCGACCGGCGTGCTGACCCTGGTGCTCGATCTGGGGCTGGCGGTATCGGTCATCAATTTCGTGTTCTTGTCGCTGATCGCGGTCTATTCCGCCAAGCGGTTCCTGCGCGATCGTCCGATCGTCAGCGTCGATCCCACGCTCAACAACATGGGCGGGCGGCTGATGGGCGAAACGGTGGTGGTGACGCAGGCGATCGCGGGCGGGGAAGGCCGCGCCAAGCTGGGCGACAGCGAATGGATCGCGCGCGGGACGGACGCCGTCGTGGGCACGCGGATGCGGGTGACGGGCATCAAGGGGCCGATCCTGACCGTTGCGCCTATTCCCGAAGACGCGCTGCTGGATGCACCCCCGCCAGAAGGATCCCCTTAAGCCGTTCAGGCCGTGTCCGCGCCGAACCGGCCATGCTTGCGGAACCGCTTCATCCACCGATCGAGAAACAGATCGAGCGGTTTGGGTGTAATGCCCAATTCGGCAAACCCCTTCGCATCCGGCGCCACGGTGGAACCCTTCTTGAGCAGCTTCCACTGATCGGTTCCCATCGGGGTCAACGGCATCGCGGCGAACAGGCCGGACACCGCATCGGGCATCGGCAGGAAGGTTCGCGAGCGGCGTTGCGCATCGGCGATCCGCTGGTTCACCTCCATCATGGTCAGCTGCTCCGGCCCGCCCAGCTCGTAAGTCTCGCCGCCATGCTTCGCAGGGTCGGTCAGCGCGGTGACGATGGCGGCGGCGACGTCGTCGACATAGGCCAGCTGAAGTTTGGAATGCGGGCCGAACACCGGCAGCACGGGCATCATGCGGATGAGATCGGCGAACATGTTGAGGAATTCGTCATCCTTGCCGAAGATGATCGAAGGGCGGATTATGGTGGCGGTCGGAAACTCCTCCAGCACCAGCCGCTCGCCCGCCGCCTTGCCCTGCGCATAGCCGGTTTCGCTATCCGCATCCGCGCCTATCGCGCTGATCTGGACGAAGGCGGTTGCACCCGCTTCCCTGGCCGCACGTGCCGCCCGGCCCGCACCCCGGCCCATGATCTCGATCAGATCGCCATCGAACGCGCCAACCAGGTTGATGACCCCCTGCGCGCCCTGCATGACCGCCGCCACGCTGTCCTCGCTGGTGATGTCGCACCGCGCGAATTGCAGCTGCCCCAGATTGGCCAAAGGTTTCAATCCGAACGCGCGTTCCGGATTGCGGCTTGCCACCCGCAAGCGCGCGTCCGCATCGAGCAATTGTTGCGCCACGTAGTTGCCCAGGAACCCGCTCCCGCCCAGCAGGACGACCAGCTTGCCGTCGAGAGATTGCGCTGTGTTGGGGGAGATGGCCATGATCGTGGGAACCTGCATTGTGGGCGGACGGGGCGATAGCTGATAGGTAAGACGCGCCTTGTAGGAATGCGTCGCGGCCTGCAACCGTTCCGGTCCGCATCGACGAGCCGCACCATTTGCGTTGACAGCGCCCGCCCGCCCCCGCTATCGGCCCTGCACCTATCGCGGGGCACCGGCCGTTCGTGCCGCCCCGCCGATATGCCCAGATGGCGGAATTGGTAGACGCGCTAGCTTCAGGTGCTAGTATTCGCAAGGATGTGGAGGTTCGAGTCCTCTTCTGGGCACCATTTGTTCTCATCAGAACGTTCCAAAACATTGCAGAAATGGCGGAATTCTGCCATTCTTGACCTCTAGCGCAGAAAGCGAGGTCTTGTTTTGTTCCGCTTTGTTCCAACGTCTGTGGGGGCCTCGGCTGGGGGCTCCAGCTCAAAAAGCCCCAACTTGCAAAATAGTGAGGCCCCCAAATGAGCCTCAATGTGCAGGAAATCAAAGGCTTCCGGGCTGCCGACAAGTCGTACAAGAAATACGACTCGCGGGGGCTGCTGCTTCTGGTGAAGCCCAACGGCTCCAAGCTCTGGTATTTCAAGTACCGCTTTGGCGGGAAGGAGAAGAAGCTGCCCATTGGCGCGTTCCCAGAGGTCAGCTTGTCGCAGGCGCGCCAGCTTCGCGACCGGGCACGGCTAAAGGTTTCCGATGGCATCGATCCGATGCTGGAG
>JBASAR010000027.1:0-1616 GCA_049650705.1 Pontixanthobacter sp.
CCATAGGGCGGGGCTGGGGTCGCCCATGTTCTCCGTTGGCGATGCGGCGGGCTGACAGGCGGCCAATGCGATGGGGGCCAGCACACTACATGCCAGCCCCCTTGCAAACCGGATCGATGCCGACATCGCCTCCAATTATTGCGTCCGCACGGTCGCAATTCCGCGCGCGGCCAACGCATCCTGGACGCTCTGCTCGCCCGCCAGATGCCCCGCGCCCACAGCCACGAATACGGTTCCAGGCGTGTCGAGCCGAGTGTCTATCCATTCGGCCCAATTGCGGTTGCGGGCGTACAGCAGCGCCTCTGCCAATACGGGATCGCTGAAACTTTCATTCATCATGACCGCCAGGCCATCGGGATCCCCCTCGACCCATTCATCGACCATGGCGTCCATCATGCCGGCGATCTTTTCGGACTGACGCGCCGCTTCGATCAGATAGGCGATCTGCGTGTCTATCGGCAGAGTGTCGAACAGGTTCATCTGATACGCGACGGTTTCCAGTTCGCCGCGCGGTTTGCCCGCGGCCGCTTTTTCCAGCAGCATTTCAACACCGGATTCAGGCGAATACCCCGCCTTCAGCAGGGGGATCAGCGACAGATTGACGGCCGCCATCCATGGTTCGAACCGGTCGAAGGCTGCCAGCGGCAATCCCAGATCGGTCATTGCCCCTTCGAATTCCGCGCGCTGATCGGCATCGAGCAAGTCGCGCAGACTTTCGCCCTCGGGCAACATGCCGACGGCCAGGAAGGATTGCTGCATCGCGGCTTCGCTGCCCGGCTGAACCTGGATTTCGGTCACCAGCATGTCGGACGAAGCGAGCGCGTCGGCGACATCGCCGCTGAACCAGTCGATCCCTTCGGGCAGAGCATGGACGGTCCCGAACAGATAGATCGTCGTGTCTTCATCTGCGACGGTCCAAAGGGCGGGGCCGGAAGGTTCGACGGCATCGACAACTTCGCTGGTCGCAGCGTCCATCTGGGCTTGAAGAGGCGAAGCCAGGGCAAATGCGAATGCGCCTACGGAACAGCTTATCGAGGTCGAGAATTTCATCGTTCTACTCCTATCGATCGTCGAAGAATCTATTGCGGGAAGTCAGCGCCAACCAAGCTTGCGCAAGGCATACGTAACGAACGCTCCGCCGGGAATAACGGCCAGTAGGCCAATGGCGCCGGGAAAAGCAATCAGTCCACAATTGCCGAAAGAATACCAGCCGATGAACGTTCACCGAGCGATATAGACGCCTGCCATGTGCGGCCATAGATTGTCCATCAGATCGATCTGGTCGAGGCCGCGGTAATAATCGATGGTGAACCATACAAAACCGCCGAAGATGGCCGTGGGGCACGCGATCGGCATCCACATCGGCACGATTCCATCGATGAAGCCGCGTGCCATCAAGCCACTCAGGGATGCCGCTACGCCGAGCACGGTCAGTGCGATAAAAAGATAAAGCGGGGATGAACGACGATTCTTCCGGTAACGGCCCTCACTGGACGTCGTTTGTCCGGAACGTTCAATGTCCGTCATCGAAGATATCCTCGATCGGCATGTCGAACAGCCGGGCAATACGAAAGGCCAGGGGTAGGGAGGGGTCGTGCTTGCCCGTCTCTACCGCA
>JBASAR010000028.1:0-2073 GCA_049650705.1 Pontixanthobacter sp.
GCGCTGGTTGCAGGCTGCTGGAGCGCGAATAGGACAGCGTTTGCGATGTCGTCCGGTTGCAGCTTGTCGGGTTTGGCTTCGTCGAAGAATTCGGTGTTGACCATGCCGGGCGAGATGACCGTACAGCGGCCACCCCATTCGCGCATTTCTTCCGCCAGATTGCCCGCAAATCCGTGCACGAACCATTTGGTCGCACCGTAGATCGAACCCTTCATATGGTCGCGCCCTGCCTTCGATCCGGTGACGACGAACTGCCCTGTCGTCTTGCGCAGATGGGGGAGCGTGGCATGCGCGGTATACAACACGGCCATGATATTAAGGTGGATCATAGCGTGCCATTCGTCGGGATCGCCGTTTTCGGTGCCGGGTTGCTCGACGCCCATTCCCGCATTGGCGAATACCGCGTCCAACCCGCCGAATGTTTCGACCGTATGATCGACTGCGCGCGTCACGGCGTCACGGTCCGTCACGTCGCATTCGATTGCGAGGGCAGCGTCGCCGATCTCGTCGGCCAGCTGGTCCAGCCTGTCCTTCGAACGGGCGAGAAGCGCGACGTTCCAGCCTGCCTTCGCAGCGGCTTTGGCGGTGGCGGCGCCGATGCCGCTGGATGCGCCGGTGATGAGCAGGGTCTTGGTCATGATGCATTCTTTCGGATAGGGTAGTCTACTCAACGAAACCGCCAGCGCGTTACAGGTTCCGCGCGTCCGTTTCGGGGCGACGGCGCAACCACAGGATGGACCAGTCCCCGCGCACCAGCCGTTTGGCGAGGCGGAACCCCGCGCGGCGATAGGCGGTACGCACCGCGGCCTCCTGCGTTTGGAGCAATCCGGCGAGCAGCAGATGCCCCCGATCCGCCACCGCATCCATGAAATCGGGGGCGAGTTCGGTGAGCGGCCCCGCCAGAATATTGGCGATCAGCAGATCGTACGGCGCTCGCGCGAATAGCGCGGGATGATCCATGCCTGCGGCGGTAACCATAGCAAGCGCACCGCGGCCTTCGCCCAGAACCACATCGTTTGCCGACGCATTATCGCGCACCACCGCCTCGCACACCTCATCTATATCGCTGGCGGTGGCATAGGCGCGGGGCCACAGATACATTGCGGCAAAAGCAAGCAGGCCTGTGCCCGTTCCGATATCGGCGATGTCGCGCGCCATCACGCCGCTGCGCTTCATATGGGTAAGCATGGCAAGGCAGCCGGCGGTGGTTGCATGGTGGCCCGTGCCGAAAGCCTGACTGGCGGGTATGGCGAAATTCCGGACGCCGGGTGCCGTGCTGGCCGGATAATCCGGTGTATGCACATGAAAACAACCCGCCATGATCGGTGCGACCTGTCGCTGGCTATCGGTAAGCCAGTCGCGCGGCGGCAGATTTTCGGTCGTAAGTTCGGGCGCGTTATTCGCGAACAGCCCGGTAATGGCCGCCATATCCGCATCGTTCGGCGCACGGGGGAGGTAGGCGGTCAGGCGCCACTCGTCGGGTTGCTGTTCGTCGATCTCGCTTCCCGTCAAGACGATGGAAGCGTCCCAGTCCCACGCTGTTTCATGCGCGACCAATGCCGCCTGCACGATGCGCTTGTCGGCATCGGCCGATACGGCCCAACTATCCGGCGATTTGGTATCCGGATTATCGGACATAGCTCGCGCCATTGGCGTCCAGTGTCGCGCCGGTCATGCTTTCGGGCGCATCCAACGCGCAATAGATCGCGATGCCGGCGATCTCCTCGGGCTCCGCCACCCGGCCCAGCGGAATGTCGGCAAGTAGACCCGGCCCACCCCGGCTTTCCAGATAATCGCCCGCCATCGCCGTATCGACGAAGCCGGGCGTGATCGCATAGGAACAGATGCGTTGTCCGGCATAGGCGCGTGCGATGGTCTTGTGCATGGCCAGCATTCCGCCCTTCGCCGCAGCATAATGCCAATGCGCCGGGCTGTCGCCGCGATGCCCCGCGCGGCTGGCGATATGAACGATGCGGCCCGGCCGCCCGGTTTTCTGCCAATGCAGAACCGCCAGGCGGGATAGCTGCGCAGCGGCGGTCAGGTTGATCTGCATGGTTCGGTGCCATGCCGCAT
>JBASAR010000029.1:0-18592 GCA_049650705.1 Pontixanthobacter sp.
GCTGCATGAACGCGACATCCGCCGGCGTATAACCCTGCGTCGCCAGCAAGGTCGCGTCGCGCGCCGACAGACGTTCCGCCTGCTGGCCCGGAGCACCGGGTTTCACGATCGGCGCATCCTGCGCGGCAAGCGGTGCGACGGCAATGACGAAAGGCGCGGCGGCGAGCAGCAGGCGGTGTTTTGCGGTCATATCGATGCGTTCCCAATTCTTACGATGCGCGCTGGATAGCCTAGCATTCGTCACGATGCCAGTTTGTGTTCGGTTGCCCGAAAATGACATCGGCGTCATCTGAAACCCACTCAAAACTGCCATTCCGAAATGATGCTGTCGCACGACAAACGAGCGTTGGTTTACATCTATCTGAATCGGCGGCTTTTGGATGGATTGCTACCATTGCCAGATGTATCACGAATGACCGCAAAAGGAGGATGAGATGGCCGAGATTTTGCAAGCCGTGTTCGATGCGCTTCGGGAAAAAATGTTGCGAGCGGGAAGCGGCATGGTTGTAGCCAAGGATAAGGCAGGGGATCTTGTTCTGAAGACGCCATGGAACGAACCGGGAAAAAAGGAACAAGCGTGGTTCGGCGCAGTCCAAATTAGAAAAAACTATGTCTCTTGCCACTTACTACCGCTCTACACGCTGCCTGCCACACTCGACGAAGTATCGGCTGACTTGCGCAAACACATGCAGGGAAAAAGCTGCTTTAACTTTAAGAAAGTTGAGCCAGAACTTTTTAATGCTTTGGAAAGGCTGATTGCCGAATGCGCTATTGCATATGCAGAGCCGGTGGTCGCCAAACCTCACTAGCATAAGATTGTCGACCGGCGGCATGTCCGCACTGGGTCGTAACCCGTCATGAAAAAAGGCGGCACCTTGCGGTACCGCCCTTCCTCCTCACGGGCGCTTCAAGACACCCGCAAAACCTGTAGACAAGATTACTTGAGTTCGACGGTACCGCCGGCTTCTTCGATCTTGGATTTGACCTCTTCGGCTTCCGCCTTGTTGACGCCTTCTTTCAGCGCCTTGGGGGCGCTTTCGACGAGGGACTTGGCTTCGGTCAGGCCCAGGCCGGTGATGGCGCGGACGGTCTTGATGACCTGAATTTTCTTTCCGCCGTCGCCGGTCAGGATGACGTCGAATTCGTCCTTTTCTTCGGCTGCGGCTTCACCGCCACCGGCGGCGGGTGCTGCGGCGACGGCTGCGGCGGCGCTAACGCCCCACTCTTCTTCCAGCGCCTTGGACAATTCGGCCGCTTCCATGACGGTCAGTTTGGAAAGTTCTTCTACGAGTTTGGCGATATCGGCCATGATGTTATGCTCCAATTAGATACGGGCACGCGTCGATTGCGGCCCAGATGTGTCGAGATGAAAAAACCGTATGCTGTTTACGCCGCTTCCTTGGCGCCTTGGGCACCGAAGACGCGGGCAAGCTTCGCCGCCGGTTCGACCATGACCCGTGCGATTTTCGTCGCCGGGGCCTGAACGAGACCGATGATCGTGCCACGAAGTTCGTCGAGGCTGGGCAGTGAGGCCAATGACCGCACGGCTGCTTCGTCGAGCATCTCTCCACCCATCGATCCGCCGACGATTTCGAGCTTGTCGTTCGTCTTGGCGAATTCCACGGCGGCCTTGGCGGCAGCGACGGGGTCGCTGGACGTTGCAAGCGCGGTCGGGCCGGTGAGCATATCGCTCAGGCCGTCGTAATCCGTGTCTTTCAGGGCGAGTTTGGCAAGGCGGTTCTTCGCAACCTTGTACGATGCGCCGGCTTCCCGCATTTTTCCGCGCAGATCGGTGGATTGTGCCACCGACAGGCCGAGATTGCGGGTCACGACGACCACACCGCTCTCTTTGAAAATCGCGTTAAGATCAGCGACCGCATCCGCTTTCTGCGAACGATCCATGTCTTACTCCTTCTATTATGGCCGCGCGCATGTACGACACGCGCACGACCGGCTCAGTGACGCCCATGGCCGAAAGCCGGACATGGGCCGATCCGCAAATGGAAGGGAGTGGAGGGGGCGCCGCGTCCGCAAAGGGAGCTTTGCCGATGCAGTCTGCGCGTTTGCAGCCCTGCGAAATCTCGTATCCCCGCCTAGGCTGGACATTAAGCCCCGCGATTTCGGGACACCAACTGTCTTGGACGGATGTCCGCTGAACCCGTCGGCCCAGCGAACGAGAACGTCACTAGCCGATCGGGTGCCCGAGTCAAGCCGCGCATCGGATCGGGCGCGCGCGCATGAAAAAAGGGCCCGCCATTCGCATGACGGACCCCTTTGTCGTATTGTAGCGAAGAGAGGCTTAAATGCCGTCTGCCTGGTCTTCTAGCGCTTCCGCCTGCGCTTCCAGAGCGGCGGCGTCGACATCGTTGCCCATCTCGGCAGCTTGATCGGAGCGTTCGTCGAGCACTTCGGCTTGTTCGTCCATCACTTCGCCGCGCGCTTCCAGCACATCGTCCATTTCTTCGCCGATTTCTTCGTTCGGTCCTTCGTCGCATGCGGTCAGCGCGAAGGCGAGGGGGAGGGCGAACATTGCGATTCTTTTCATGGTAGTGTCTCCAAATTCCGGGGTTGACTTGCGACCGGATGCATGCGCGTTGCCACAATTGGAACAAAAAAAATAGGCCCGCCATGTCTGGCGAGCCCATCTTCTCGATTATCGAACGTAATCGGTTCGACGATCCGATAATTACATTTCGTCGGCCTGGTCTTCCAGAGCTTCCGCTTCTTCTTCGACGGCTTCGGCCTGCATATCCATGCCGGCGTCGTCCAGCTGTTCCGCTTCCATTTCCATGGCTTCGGCCTGGGCATCCATCTCATCGCCGGCTTCTTCGACGGCGGGTGCATCGGCACCGCCACACGCGGCGAGAGCGAGCGAGAACGGGAGTGCGGCTACGAGTGCGAGTTTCTTCATGTGATATTCCCCTTCGATTGAACGCGAACTGCGTCATCGAATCGTCCATTACCCAGTTTGGCCGGGCGGTGCAAATCTTGTCGAGAATAAGGCGGACGGTCGCCATAGCCTGTCACGCGGCGGGGCGTTCGGTCTGCCGAACGTGCGCTCCTTCGGCAATCGGCAGCTTCCGGGTCGCGATTACGTGATTCGCGGTCGCCATCAGTGCGGCAAGCCAGCCGATCACCAGCGAATCCACGGCGAGCGTCGATCATTTCACCACATCGCCATCGACGAAGACCGCCCGGATACTAAGGGCGCAATGGACAACCATCGTCGGCAATATCGCGATCAGCGAGAACGCGACCGCCCGAGCGAGTTGCGGCACCATCACGCGTATCGATGCGAGCGGACTGATATAAATGCCCCTATAATCCATAGGCGTTCTCCGGCGCGCTACCGTGTCAAAGACGCCAACACCTCTTTTGTTGACGGTAGGCCGGCCCACCCCTATATCGCTCGTCAACCGCATCTTTCGAGCGTGACCGGTCCTTGCGCGGGGGCCCATGTCCAGGAACGGAAGGATGCGTTTCCATAGCCCGCAACGCCTCGATGCCGCAGCAGCCCCGATTCCGGGCGCATATCGCTACGGCCTTTCATGCGTTCCAGCTATGGCGTGTTCGGCGCGCGGCACGATTATTCCTTTGCGATCCGCCCGATGGCGCGATCCCACCATTACAAAGACAGGCGAACCATACTCATGGCGACCAAAGCGAAAGCTCCGGCAAAATCAGGTGCGGCCAAATCGGCTCCCAAGCGGAAATCCAACATCGGGACCGCGAAGAAGCGCATCCGCAAGATTTTCGGCGATGTGCACGAAGTGACGCAGATGCCCAACCTCATCGAGGTGCAGCGCGAAAGCTACGAGCAGTTCCTGCGGTCCGACAAGACGATCGACTATGTCTCCGGCCTTGAGAAAACCCTGCGTTCGGTCTTCCCGATCCGCGATTTCGCCGGCACGGCAGAGCTCGATTTCGTGCATTACGAACTCGAACCACCGAAATACGACACGACAGAATGCCGCCAGCGGGGCATCACCTACGCCGCGCCGATGAAGGTGACGCTGCGCCTGATCGTGTTCGAAGTCGATCAGGAAACCGAAACCCGCTCCGTACTCGATATCAAGGAGCAGGACGTCTATATGGGCGACATGCCGCTGATGACGGGCAACGGCACTTTCATCATCAACGGCACCGAACGCGTGATCGTCAGCCAGATGCACCGTTCGCCCGGTGTGCTGTTCGATCACGACCGCGGAAAAACGCATTCGTCGGGCAAGCTGCTGTTTGCCGCGCGCGTCATTCCCTATCGCGGTTCGTGGCTCGATTTCGAATTCGATGCGAAGGACATCGTCAATGTCCGGATCGACCGCAAGCGCAAGCTGCCGGTCACCAGCCTGCTGTTCGCGCTGGGCCTCGATCAGGAAGGCATTCTCGACCATTTTTACGATACGGTTGTCTGGGACCGTGTCGGCGGGAAGGGTGGCGACGAAGGCGGCTGGAAGATGCCGTTCGACGCCAATGCATGGCGCAATGCCAAGCCGGCTTTCGCGCTGGTCGATGCCAAGACGGGCGAGGAAGTCTTTCCCGCCAATCAGAAGATCAGCCCACGCGCCGCCAACAAGGCTGCGAAGGATGGGCTGACCGATCTGCTGATCCCGACCGAGGAAGTGTTCGCGCGTTATGCCGCACACGATCTGATCGACGAAAAGACGGGCCGCATCTACATCGAGGCGGGTGACGAGGTGACGCCCGACAATTTGGAAGCGCTCGACAACGCGAACATCAAATCGCTCGAACTGCTCGATATCGACGAGATCAACACCGGTCCGTGGATCCGCAATACGCTGACCGCCGACAAGGCCGAGAACCGCGACGAGGGCCTGGAGGCGATCTACAAGGTGATGCGCCCCGGCGAACCGCCGACAAAGGAAACCGCCGAAGCCCTGTTCGAAGGGCTGTTCTTCGACAGCGATCGCTACGATCTGTCCGCAGTCGGCCGCGTGAAGCTGAACATGCGTCTGGAACTCGACGCCGAAGACACCGTGACCACATTGCGCAAGGAAGACATCCTGGCGGTGATCAAGGAAATGGTCGATTTGAAGGACGGCAAGGGCGAGGTCGACGACATCGACAATCTCGGTAACCGCCGCGTGCGCTCAGTCGGCGAATTGCTGGAAAACCAGTACCGCGTCGGCCTCTTGCGCATGGAACGCGCGGTGAAGGAACGCATGTCGTCCGTCGATGTGTCCACCGTGATGCCCAACGACCTGATCAACGCGAAACCGGCCGTGGCCGCGGTGCGCGAATTCTTCGGATCGTCGCAGTTGTCCCAGTTCATGGACCAGACCAATCCCCTGTCCGAAGTGACGCATAAGCGCCGCGTTTCGGCCCTCGGCCCCGGCGGTCTGACCCGCGAACGCGCCGGTTTCGAAGTGCGCGACGTCCACCCGACCCATTACGGCCGCATCTGCCCGATCGAAACGCCTGAAGGGCCGAATATCGGCCTCATCAACAGCCTCGCTTCGTTCAGCCGCGTCAATAAATACGGCTTCATCGAAACCCCGTACCGCGCGGTGAAGGACGGCAAGGTCACGGGCGATGTGAACTACCTGTCCGCGATGGAAGAGCAGAAGCATGCCGTGGCGCAGGCTTCGGCCGCGTTGAACGACGACGGCACCTTCGTGGAAGACCTCGTCTCCGCGCGGCAGGCTGGTGAATTCGTCATGCTGCCCAACGACCAGATCACGCTGATGGACGTTTCGCCCAAACAGCTCGTCTCGGTTGCGGCATCGCTCATTCCGTTCCTGGAAAACGATGACGCCAACCGTGCGCTGATGGGATCGAACATGCAGCGTCAGGCCGTGCCGCTCGTAAAGGCGGAAGCGCCCTTCGTCGGCACCGGCATGGAAGAAACCGTGGCCCGCGATAGCGGCGCGGCGATTTCCGCCAGCCGTGGCGGCGTGGTCGATCAGGTCGACGCGACCCGTATCGTCATCCGCGCGATCGGCGATGTCGAGGAAGGCCAGTCCGGCGTCGATATCTATTCGTTGCAGAAATTCCAGCGTTCCAACCAGAACACCTGCATCAACCAGCGTCCGCTGGTGAAAGTCGGCGAAACGGTGGAGCCGGGCGATATCATCGCCGATGGTCCCTCCACCGATCTTGGCGAACTGGCACTGGGCAAAAACAGCCTCGTGGCCTTCATGCCCTGGAACGGCTACAATTACGAAGACAGTATCCTGATCTCCGAACGCATCGTGAAGGACGATGTCTTCACCTCGATCCATATCGAGGAATTCGAGGTCATGGCCCGCGATACGAAGCTTGGCCCCGAAGACATCACCCGCGACATTCCCAATGTCGGCGAGGAAGCGCTGCGCAACCTCGATGAGGCAGGTATCGTCTATATTGGTGCGGAAGTGCATCCGGGCGACATCCTGGCGGGCAAGATTACGCCCAAGGGCGAGTCGCCGATGACGCCGGAGGAAAAGCTGCTCCGTGCGATTTTCGGCGAGAAAGCCAGCGATGTGCGCGACACCTCGCTCCGCCTGCCCCCGGGCGTCGGCGGTACCGTGGTCGAAGTGCGCGTGTTCAACCGTCACGGTATCGAGATCGACGACCGTACACGTGCGATCCAGAACGAGGAAATCGAGCGGCTTCGCAAGGACAGCGAGGACGAACGTGCGATCCTCAACCGGGCGACTTACAACCGGCTGCGCGACATGCTGGAAGGACAGACCGCATCGGCGGCGCCCAAGGGCGTGAAGAAGGGCACCGAGATCACTTCGGACGTGCTCGACAATGTCGAACGCCACGAATGGTTCAAATTCGCGGTCGCGGACGACAATCGTCAGGCGCAGATCGAAGCGGTCAAGACGCAGTACGACGAATCGACAAAGCGGATCAAAGACAAGTTCGAAGACCGCAAGGAAAAGCTGGAACGCGGCGACGAACTCGCGCCCGGCGTCCTCAAGATGGTCAAGGTGTTCGTCGCGGTGAAACGCAAATTGCAGCCGGGCGACAAAATGGCCGGGCGGCATGGGAACAAGGGCGTCATTTCGCGCATTTTGCCCGAAGAAGACATGCCGTTCCTGGAAGATGGAACGCCGGTTGATATCGTGCTGAACCCGTTGGGTGTGCCTTCGCGAATGAATGTCGGCCAGATTTTCGAAACCCATCTGGGCATGGCCGCGCGCGGACTTGGCCAGCAGGTGACGAAGGCGTTGACCGAATGGAAGGATGCCAATCCCAATGCCGCCGAGGATTACGCGAAGGCGACACCGCCCAGCGCCGTCATCGACCGGCTGAAGGAAGCCTATGGCGAGGATTACCATGAAGAAATCGATGGCCGCTCGACCGCGGATATCGTCGAACTCGCCGGCAATCTGACCAACGGCGTACCGATGGGCACCCCGGTGTTCGATGGCGCGCGCGAGGCGGACGTGACCAGCATGCTGGAACTGGCGAACTTGCCGGGATCGGGCCAGGTGACGTTGTTCGACGGGCGCACGGGCGACAGTTTCGACCGGCAGGTGACGGTGGGCTATATCTATATGCTCAAACTGCACCACCTGGTGGACGACAAGATCCACGCGCGGTCGATCGGCCCCTATTCGTTGGTCACGCAGCAGCCGCTGGGTGGTAAGGCGCAGTTCGGCGGACAGCGTTTCGGCGAAATGGAAGTCTGGGCACTGCAGGCCTACGGCGCGGCGTATACTTTGCAGGAAATGCTGACGGTCAAGTCGGATGACGTGATCGGCCGGACCAAGGTGTACGAAGCGATTGTGAAGGGTGACGACACGTTCGAAGCCGGCATTCCCGAAAGCTTCAACGTGCTGGTCAAGGAAATGCGCAGCCTGGGTCTGAACGTCGAACTCACGTCGCATGGCGATGATGAGGACGATGACGGCCTGAAGATCGCGGCGGAATGATTATAGGCATCTCGCCGTCCTTGGCTTGACCCGGGATCTCGCTTGCTTCCAGCGCATCGGCCGAAGGTAAAGCGGGGCCCCGGACCGGGTCCGGAGCGACAGTAGAAGTAAAGTTTTGAACCGATCCGCACAGGATCAGGAGCGACCAAATGAACGAACTGACCAAATTTTCGAACCAGCTGGCCAAGCCGGAAACCTTCGACCAGATCCAGATCGGTCTGGCGTCACCGGAGCGTATCCGCAGCTGGTCCTTCGGCGAGATCAAGAAGCCGGAAACCATCAATTACCGCACGTTCAAGCCTGAACGCGACGGCCTGTTCTGCGCGCGCATCTTCGGTCCCGTGAAGGATTACGAATGTCTGTGCGGCAAGTACAAGCGGATGAAATACAAGGGCGTCGTCTGCGAAAAATGCGGCGTCGAAGTTACCGTAACCAAGGTCCGCCGCGAGCGAATGGGTCATATCGAACTGGCCGCCCCGGTCGCGCATATCTGGTTCCTGAAATCGCTGCCATCGCGTATAGGCCTGCTGCTCGACATGCAGTTGAAGCAGCTTGAGCGCGTCCTTTATTTCGAAGCCTATATCGTCACCGAACCGGGCCTGACCCCGCTCGAGAAATTCCAGCTGCTGACCGAGGACGAACTGGTCGAAGCGCAGGACGAATATGGCGAGGACGCCTTCACCGCGGGAATCGGCGCGGAAGCGGTCAAGATCATGCTCATGGATCTCGATATGGAGACGGAGCGCGACGATCTGCTGGAAGAATTGGCGACCACCAAATCGAAGCTCAAGCCTGCCAAGATCATCAAGCGATTGAAGGTTGTGGAAAGCTTCATCGATTCCGGCAACCGCCCGGAATGGATGATTCTCGAAGTCGTGCCGGTCATCCCGCCCGAATTGCGCCCGCTGGTGCCGCTGGATGGCGGCCGTTTCGCGACCTCCGATTTGAACGATCTCTATCGCCGTGTCATCAACCGCAACAACCGTTTGAAGCGTCTCATTGAACTGCGCGCGCCCGATATCATCGTGCGCAACGAAAAACGCATGCTGCAGGAAGCTGTCGATGCGCTGTTCGACAATGGTCGCCGCGGCCGGATCATTACGGGGGCGAACAAGCGTCCGCTGAAATCGCTGTCCGACATGCTCAAAGGCAAGCAGGGCCGGTTCCGACAGAACCTGCTCGGCAAGCGCGTCGATTATTCCGGTCGTTCGGTCATCGTGACCGGGCCGGAACTCAAGCTGCACCAATGCGGCCTGCCCAAGAAGATGGCGCTCGAACTGTTCAAACCGTTCATCTATGCGCGCCTCGACGCGAAGGGTCTGTCGATGACCCTGAAACAGGCCAAGAAATGGGTCGAGAAGGAGCGTAAGGAAGTCTGGGATATTCTGGACGAGGTGATCCGCGAACATCCCGTCATGCTCAACCGCGCGCCGACGCTGCACCGGCTGGGGATTCAGGCGTTCGAGCCCGTGCTGATCGAAGGCAAGGCGATCCAGCTGCACCCGCTGGTCTGTTCCGCCTTCAACGCCGATTTCGATGGCGACCAAATGGCCGTCCACGTTCCCCTGAGCCTCGAAGCGCAGCTGGAAGCGCGCGTGCTGATGATGTCGACCAACAATATCCTCAGCCCCGCCAACGGCAAACCGATCATCGTGCCGTCGCAGGATATGGTGCTCGGCATCTATTACCTGTCGATGGACCGGCAGGAAAAGACGCCGGAATATGTCGAGGAGAACGGCGAAAAACACGAAAAACTGCCGCGCTTCACCGATATGGCCGAAGTGCATCAGGCGCTGGAAGTGGGTGCGGTCACCTATCACTCCAAGGTCATCACCCGCGTTCCGCAGGCCGATGAAAAGGGCAAAATCGTCCACAAACGGTTCGTCACCACGCCGGGCCGTCTGCTGATCGGGGAATGCCTGCCGAAGAACCACAAGGTGCCCTTCGACATCATCAACCGCCTTCTGACCAAGAAGGAAATCGGGGACGTGATCGATCAGGTCTATCGCCACACCGGTCAGAAGGACACGGTGCTGTTCGCCGATGCGATCATGACGCTGGGCTTCCGCCACGCGTTCAAGGCGGGTATTTCGTTCGGCAAGGACGACATGATCATCCCCGACAGCAAGGACGCCCGGATCGACGAAACCAAGGCTTTGGTCGCCGATTACGAACAGCAATATCAGGACGGCCTGATTACGCAGCAGGAGAAATACAACAAGGTCATCGACGCCTGGTCGCGTTGCGGCGACACGGTTGCCGACGCGATGATGGACGAGATCAAGGCGCAGCCGATCGATAAGGACGGCAAGCAGGCGCAGATCAACTCGATCTACATGATGGCCCATTCCGGCGCGCGTGGTTCGCCCGCGCAGATGAAACAGCTGGCCGGTATGCGCGGCCTGATGGCGAAACCATCGGGCGAGATCATCGAAACGCCGATCATCAGTAACTTCAAGGAAGGCCTGACCGTTCTTGAATATTTCAACTCCACCCATGGGGCGCGCAAGGGCCTTGCGGATACGGCGTTGAAAACGGCGAACTCGGGCTATCTGACCCGGCGTCTGGTCGACGTGTCGCAGGATTGCGTCATCGTGGAGGAGGATTGCAAAACCTCCAACGCGCTCGAAATGCGCGCCATCGTGCAGGGCGGTTCCGTGATCGCTTCGCTGGGTGAGCGTATTCTGGGCCGGACCACGGCGGAAGATCTGGTGAATGCGAAGACGGAAGAGGTCATCGTGAAATCCGGCACGCTGTTGGACGAACCGATGGTTGCCGAAATCGAAGCGGCCGAAGTGCAGTCCGCCAAAATTCGCTCGCCTCTCGTCTGCGAAGCGCAGCAGGGCGTGTGCGGCAAATGCTATGGCCGTGACCTCGCCCGCGGGACGCCGGTCAACATCGGCGAAGCTGTCGGCGTTATCGCCGCGCAGTCCATTGGCGAACCCGGCACCCAGCTGACGATGCGGACGTTCCACATCGGCGGCGCGGCACAGGTCAACGAAACCAGCCATCTGGAATCGATCTCCGACGGGACGGTCGAATATCGCGACATGCCCACCATCACCGACAAGCAGGGCCGCATGCTCAGCCTGGCGCGGTCGGGCGAAATCGTGGTGATCGATGCCGAGGGGCGCGAACGCGAGATGCACAAGGTGCCCTACGGCACGGTGCTCCTCAACAAGAGCGGCGGGACAATCAAGGAAGGCGACCGGCTGGCGGAATGGGATCCGTTCACCCTGCCGATCATCACCGAACAATCGGGTACGGTGCGGTTCCAGGATCTGATCGATGGCACCACCATGGAAGAACGCGTGGACGACGCCACCGGCATCGCCCAGCGCGTGGTGACCGAAAACCGGGCAACCGGCCGCAAGAAGAAGGAAGATTTGCGGCCCCGCCTGACCCTGCTGGGCGAAGGCGAGAAGCTTTCGGACGATGGCGAAACCGATGCGCAGCGTTACATGCTGGCACCGGGCACCTCGCTCTCGGTCGATGACGGTCAGACGGTGCAGGCGGGCGACATTCTCGCGCGTGCCAGCCGCGAAGCCGCCAAGACACGGGACATTACCGGCGGTTTGCCGCGTGTGGCCGAGTTGTTCGAAGCGCGTATTCCGAAAGACAATGCGATCATCGCCAAGATTTCTGGCAAGATCGAATTCGTCCGCGAATACAAGGCGAAACGCAAGATCGCCATCGTTCCCGAGGAAGGCGATCGCGTCGAATATCTGATCGCCAAGACCAAGGTGCTGGACGTGCAGGAAGGCGACGTCGTCAAGAAAGGCGACACGCTGATTTCGGGCAGTCCGAACCCGCATGACATTCTGGAAGTCCTCGGAGTGGAGGCTCTGGCCGAATATCTCGTCGATGAAATCCAGGAAGTCTATCGTCTGCAGGGCGTGAAGATCAACGACAAGCATATCGAGACGATCGTTCGCCAGATGCTGCAAAAGGTCGAGATCACCTTCGGCGGCGACACCACGCTGCTGCCGGGCGAACAGGTCGACGCGGAAGAAATGAACGAGGTCAATAGCAAGCTTGGCAAGGGGAAGAAGAAGGCGACGGGCACCCCGATCCTTCTCGGCATTACCAAGGCTTCGTTGCAGACC
Source organism: Pontixanthobacter sp. (assembly GCA_049650705.1). Taxonomy (GTDB): domain Bacteria; phylum Pseudomonadota; class Alphaproteobacteria; order Sphingomonadales; family Sphingomonadaceae; genus Pontixanthobacter. Next base: position 11,990 of record JBASAR010000029.1, read on the forward strand.
CGATCGTTCATCTCGGCGGCCAGTTTCCAGGAAACCACCCGCGTGCTGACGCAGGCGGCGGTCGAAGGGAAGAAGGACACGCTGATCGGCCTCAAGGAAAACGTGATCGTGGGACGGTTGATTCCCGCCGGTACCGGCGCGGGCATGAACCGGATGCGCGTCACCGCCTCCAGCCGGGATGCGGCGCTCAAGGCTCAGTGGAAGAAGCAGCAGGAAGCCATCATCGCTGCCGAATCCGCCGAGGAAGAGCGCAAGGCCGAACTGGCGCAGGGCGAGGAAGCGGCTTTGGGCGACGATCCGCTGGGCGCCGCCATGGGCGAAACCCACGGCACCGACGCCGATGCGGGCGAGTATCTGAACGCGGATGCCGCATCGAACGACGGTTCCGGTGGCGAAACCACGGATGCTCCGATGGACGAAGCGGCAATGGCTGCCGCAATGCGTGGCGACGGAGAAAACGCTCCGGCGGAGGGCGACGACGATAAATCCGACGATTGATCGGAAGGCCTTTTACTCTTGGAAGAAACCCGTCGGAGGTAATGCTCCGGCGGGTTTTTTTGGGAACGTCAGGTAACGACACCAGTTGCGGACAAGCGACATAGCTGTTCGCCGTGCACGAAGCCGTCAATCAGCGATCGATGCGTCCCGGCCGGTCTCGCAACGAAGCGTCAAACCATATTCTTCCAGCCAGTCGGCCTTGGTCGGCAGGAGATACTGGAGCGCTTCAGGGAGCAGGCCGTGTAGCGTGTTCGCGTGGACAAGATCATTCCGGCGATCGGAATAGCACATGTCCGAGCGCACATTAGTAACGAGTCGGGCGATTCCCTCCTCCGTATCGCCGCCTTCGTTCGAAAGCGAAATAAACAATGGGGGGCGTTCGGTTTCGCCCATATCGACAAAGTGTTGGGATAGCTGCTGGCCATTCCACTGCAGGCTGGGGGACAGGGCAGCGTATCCGTTGAATAGGTTGGGCGCGTTAACCCATGTCTCGATTACGAAATGCCCGGCCGCGCTCTCTCCAATTATGAATGCGCGGCCATCGTCTCGATAACGCGTGCGGAGCATGGGAAGGATTTTCGAAGAGAGCCACTTTCGAAATGCATCGCTTTCCCCCGCCGTAGGATACTGCTCTCGTTCGCCTGCCGTGGACGTCGTCGGCAGCAGCTCGCGTTGCCGATCGACCGTTTCGACACCAACGAAAATCGCAGGCGCACTGCGCTGCCATAGCTGATTCCAGCGTTCTATGCCAAGCGTCAGGAAGAAGTCCTGCTTCAAGCCCGCATCGAGCATAATTACGATGGGATAACCTTGTTCCCCTTCATCGTAGCCCTGCGGTGTCACTACATGGACCTTACGCTCCGCATCGTGGGTTTTCACCAGATAGGAGGTTCCGATCGTCAGCGGCTCCGACTCAATTACATCTTGCCCATAAAGCGGCGCTGCGCTGAGAATCATGGCCGTGGCAAGGCAACTGAAAGTTTTCATAGGCGCAGCACTCCAATTGCCAAGACTGGGAAACAGGCGGCTTTCGTAGCAGCTCGCTTGGAACCCGCCATTCCGCTTTTCACCCATAAGCGGAAGTGTCTGCCTCACGCATACGCCATCCGCTCCAACGTCCCGAACGCCTCCAGCGCGCCCGGATCGCCGAATGGGCTCAACTGGGTCACGAACACGCCCGCTACGCCTGCCGCCGGATCGATCCAGTAATAGCTGTTGAATATGCCCGCCCACGCCAGACTGCCGGCACTACGCCCATCGGGTCCGGGTTCGGGGTTGATGAGGAAACCCAGCCCCCATTTCGTGTCCTGATCGGGGAACGTGTCGTACGGCGCGGCGAGTTCCGGCATGGCGGACCCCATATAGCCCGCGCGAATATCGCCGATCTGGTTGCGCGACATTTCGGCGATCGTCGCTTCGGATACGATGCGCGCCCCATCCAGCTCCCCACGGCGCAGTATCATGCGCAGGAACCGGGCGTAATCCTGCACGGTGGAGGACAGACCGCCGCCGCCGCTTTGAAACTCTCCGCCGCCCAGATTGATGTCGGTCGCAGCCAGTTCGCCTGCGGCATCGGCGGCGCCCGTGCGCTTATGCACGCGCGCCATATCGTCCGTCAGTTCGGGGCGGAAGGCGGTGTCGGTCATGCCCAGCGGCGCGAAGATATGTTCCGACAGATAGCTTTGCAGATCGCCGCCCGATATCGCCTCCACCGCCAGTCCGACCCAATCGGTCGCGACGCCATATTCCCACGCTTCGCCGGGATCGAACATCAGCGGCATGGTGATGCTTGCCTTCGATCCGGGCACCGGCATGGCGGTGGCGGCATAGTATCTCAGCACCTGCGGCTGCACGAAGAAATAGCCGAAGCCGGCCGTATGGGTCAGCAGATGGCGCAATGTAATGGGCCGCGCGGCGGGCCGCAGTTTGGGCTTTCCAACATCGTCGAACCCTTCGCAAACCTGCGCGTCGGCCAGTTCGGGCACCACGTCGCCGATGGGGCTGTCCAGCGTCAAAGTTCCGCGTTCGACCAGCTGCATCGCGGCCACGGATACCACCGCCTTGGTCATGCTGGCGATCTGGCACACTGTGTCCAACCGCATGGGCGAGGCCGTGTCGACATTCGCCCGGCCCCACGCGCCTTCGAACAGGATGCCATCGGCATCCACGATCATGGCGCTGGCGCCGGGCAGGTTCGCAGCGTCGATCGCGGCGGTGAGCGGGGATGGGTCGGTGTTCATATCGCGACGCTACCTATGCGAATGATGCGTGGGAAGCGGGAATGTGGCACCCCCCGGCGGGCCTGCGAGACGCGAAGCACGCCTTGCGCGCCGGTGACCGGGTCGAACGCGCCGATGATGGCGGCATTCGTGTTGCGGGCGGCGGGCGAAGGGTCACGCTGTACTCGCAATGATCGCGCGCGGACGCTAACAGGCGACCATGTCTCAAACGCCCACCATCACACGTTTCGCCCCCTCGCCCACCGGCCGTCTTCATGTCGGCAATATCCGCACCGCGCTCCACAATTGGATGCTGGCTCGCAAAAACGGCAACGGGGCGGGGGGGCGCTTCATGCTGCGGATCGACGACACCGATCCCGAACGCAGCCGGGAGGAATATGTCGATGCCATCCGCGCCGATCTCGCCTGGCTGGGGCTGGAGCCGGATGGGGAGGAGCGGCAGTCCGCACGGCTCCATCTCTACGACGCTGCGTTCGAGAGACTGCGTGCAGGCGGGCATGTCTATGCCGCTTACGAAACCGCGCAGGAACTGGATTTGAAGCGCAAGGTGCAGCTGGGGCGGGGCAAACCGCCGATTTACGACCGCGCGGCGTTGGCACTGACGGATGCCGATCACGCGGCGAAAGCGGCGGAAGGGATAGCGCCGCATTGGCGTTTCAAACTCGATCACGACCGGCCGATCACCTGGCACGATGGCGTGCGCGGGCCGCAGACATTCGACGCGGCCACGCTGTCGGACCCGGTGATCCGCCGGGCCGACGGCAGCTGGCTGTATATGCTGCCGAGCGCGGTGGACGATCTCGACATGGGCATCACCGATGTGCTGCGCGGCGAAGATCACGTGTCCAACACCGCGGTGCAGGTGCAGATGTTCGCGGCGCTTGCCGAAGCTGGGGGATCACCGCCGCCCCGCTTCGCGCATGAGGCACTGCTGGTCGGCAAGGAGGGCAAGCTGTCCAAACGGCTGGGATCGCTGGGCTGCGATGCCTTTCGCGAACGCGATATCGAACCCGAGGCGATCGTCGCCCTGCTGGCACGGCTGGGCACATCGTTGCCGGTGGAGCCGGTGGCGGACCGCGCCCGCCTGTTGGAGACGTTCGATCTGGGCACCTTCGGCCGTGCACCGGCGAAATTCGACGAGGCGGAGCTCGATCGGATCAACACCGCGCTGGTCCACAATATGGATCATGCGGCGGTAGCGGATCGCCTGCCCGACGGGATGGGGGCCGAGGCATGGGCCGCCATCCGCCCCAATCTGGAAACGGTTGCGGGCGCGCGCGATTATTGGCGGATCGTGACCGGACCGATCGAACTGCCGGAGTTCACGGACGAAGATCGCGCGTTTCTGGGCGAAGCCGCCACGGCGTTGGATTTCAGTGGCGACGATCCGTGGGGCACGCTGACCACGACATTGAAAGAAAGCACCGGGCGCAAGGGCAAGGCGTTGTTCCTGCCGCTGCGTCAGGCGCTCACGGGCCAGAACCACGGCCCCGACATGGGCGATCTGCTGCCGGTGCTGGGCGAGGATGTCGCCCGGCGGCGTCTGGCGCGGGCGGCGGGGTAAGCGAATCCGGGACTTGCTGCGTAGGGTGTGCTTACTCAGCCTGACCTTCTTTTTTGCGATACAAGAGCGCGGCCAGCGCGACGACTACGATCCCTGCCAGTTCCTGAACCGATCCCCAATTAAACGCTGGCCATCCCCCGCCCAGAAACCGGTCCATATGGTGGAACGACGCGGCCCGGATCAGAATGAAGAGGGCGATGAAGGCAAGGCCCAGTATCGCAATCCGGATGGTGCCTGCCATCCGACGCGTCAGCCATAGGACGATCGCGCCGGCAATCGCTGCCGCCGCCGTCAGACCCACGATGAAGGCAACTTGGATCGGCCGATGTGCGCCGTACCAGCCATGCGCCTTCGCATGGTCGCGCACCACGATCGTCAGCAGGGTCTGCAGGTCAAGGAACTCGTTGATCCCCATCGCGATAAGCGCGAGGGTGGTGAACCACCAGAATCGCTGTTCGCCCTGTTGACCGCCGCTCCGCGCTCTGAAACCGGCAAGAACACACAACATTGCAGCCACCGCGTATGCTGCGATGGTCACCCAGTCCGCCGGATCGGCGCTGTCGAGGGAGGCAAGCCAACGATCCCTCACGAACCCTTCGCCTCGAACCCGTCCAGCTCGTCACCTGTCAGCGTTACAACATGCAGAAGGTTCGTGCTTCCCGGCGTTCCGAACGGCACCCCGGCCAGCGCGATCAGCTTGGCGCCGGCTTCTCCCAGCCTGTGGCGCAGGGTCATGCGTTTGCCCTTCGCGATCATCTCCTCGAAACTGCCGATATCGCGGGTGATCACGGGGTAGGCGCCCCATAGCAGCGCCACGCGCCGGGCGGTCTGGCGCGAGGGGGTGAGGACCAGCATCGGCACGCTGGGCCGTTCACGCGCCACCCGCCGCGCGGTGCTGCCGGAGCCTGTGAACACCGTTATCGCGGCGATATTGACCGTGTCGGCGATGGTCATGCAGGCATGGGCCAGCGCATCCGCCGTGGTCCGGTCGGGCGGGGTGTCGAGGAAGCGTACGCGGTCCAGATACGCCTCGTCGCGTTCCACCTGCACTGCGATCCGGTCCATGATCGCAACCGCTTCTTCGGGCCAGTCGCCCGCAGCGGTTTCCGCGCTCAGCATCACGGCATCGGCCCCGTCATAGACCGCATTGGCGACGTCGGAGACTTCGGCGCGCGTGGGCGCGGGGCTTTCGATCATCGATTCCAGCATCTGCGTGGCGACGATGACCGGCTTGCCCGCGATACGCGTCTTGTTGACGATTTTCTTCTGCAGCGGCGGCACCTCTTCGGGATGCAGTTCCACACCCAGATCGCCGCGCGCGACCATCACCCCGTCGGACATCTCGATAATCTCATCCAGCCGCCGCACCGCCATCGGCTTTTCGATCTTGGCGCACAGGGCCGGGGTCGCCGCGCCGATGCCGCCCATCAACCGCCGCGCTTCCGCCAGATCTTCGGGACGTTGCACGAACGACAGTCCGATCCAGTCCGCGCCCTTGTCGACCGCAAACGCCAGATCCTTGCGGTCCTTGTCGGTCAGGGCGGGGATGGGGATTTCGGCATCGGGGACGTTCACGCCCTTGCGGTCCGAAATCACGCCGCCGACCTCAGCCGAACACAGGATGGCGTCGGCGTCGGCGCGGATGACCTTCAGCTGTATCTTGCCGTCGTTGATCAGCAGACGCTGCCCCTTTTCCAGCAGGTCGAACAGTTCGGGGTGGGGCAGGCAGACGCGGGTTTCGTCGCCCGGCGCGGGGTCGCGGTCCAGCGTGAAGTGCCCCGAATGGCGGATGACCGCGCTGCCGCCGGCGAATGTGCCGACGCGCAGTTTCGGCCCCTGCAGGTCGCAGAACACGGCGAGCGGGCGGTTGAGGTCCGCCTCCAGCGCGCGGATCGCGTCGATCGTGGCGTCATGCGTCGCGTGATCGCCGTGACTCATATTGACCCGGAACGCATCGACGCCCGCGCGTACCAGCTTACGCAGCATGTCGGGGGTGTTGCTGGCCGGGCCGACCGTGGCGAGGATTTTGACCTTCCTGGCGCGGGGGTCGAGGAAGCGTTTTTGCGGTATGGTCATGGATTGCAGGTATGACACAGCCGCGCCCCAGCACAATGGCCCGCTATATCGGCTTCGACGGATAATTCGCACGCCCTGCTTCACCCCCGCGCCGTCCACCGCTATCAACCCCGCCAACCGATTCACCCCATCAACCCGGAGCCCCATTCATGGCCGAAGCCACCGACGACCGCCTGCGCCTGCTGATCGAACGCATCGAACGGCTGGAAGAAGAAAAGAAGGGCA
>JBASAR010000030.1:0-4695 GCA_049650705.1 Pontixanthobacter sp.
GTGATGAATTCGAATCGCAGGATGCGACGCCCGGTCTGGTCGAAGATGCGGCTTCACACCGCGTCCGTCAGGAAGTGTCGGCTGCACAGCAGGCGAAACTCTTGGAAGAACAGGAAGCCGGTGCCGCATCCGAAGTCGCCCCAGCGGGCGAACCGGGCGAAACCAAGGATCCTGTCAACAATCCCGAAACCGCCGAGACCCACTCGGACAAAACTGAAGGGGAGGGCTGAACCATGAGAGTGCAGGTCCAGAAAATCGATGGCGGAACAGGTTCCGGTGAAGTCGAACTGAACGATGCGGTATTCGGAGTCGAACCACGCGCGGACATTCTCCACCGCGTGGTCACCTGGCAGCTGGAAAACCGCCGCGGTACGGCGCGTCCGACGCGCGAGCGCTCCGATGTGAACCGCACAGGTGCCAAGCATGGTAAGCAGAAGGGTGGGGGCGTTGCCCGTCACGGTGATCGCGGTGCCCCGATTTTCATCGGCGGCGGTAAGGCGCATGGCGCACGCAAGCGCGATTTCAATCCGCAGCTGAACAAGAAAATTCGGGCACTCGGGCTGAAAATGGCCCTGTCGAGCAAGGCAAATAACGGACTGGTGGTCGTCGACAGCCTGGCGCTTGAAGATGCGAAGACGCAGGCGCTCAAAGGTCACTTTGCGAAGCACGGCTTCGGCGGCAAGGTTCTGATCATCGATGGTGAGACGGTCGACGACGGTTTCCGCAAGGCGGCCGGCAACCTGCCCGGTGTGAATGTTCTGCCGGCGCAAGGCGCGAATGTGTACGACATTCTCAATCACGAAACGCTGATCCTGACGCAGGATGCGGTCGAAAAGCTGGAGGCGCGCTTCAATGGCTAAGAAATCCGAAGTGGACTCGCGTCATTACGACGTCGTGCTGTCCCCGCACATCACCGAAAAATCGACGCTCCTGTCCGAAAACGATGCTGTCGTGTTCAAGGTCGCCAACACATCGACCAAGCCGCAGATCAAGGAAGCAATCGAAGCTCTGTTCGATGTGAAGGTCAAGAAGGTCAATACGGTCGTTCAAAAAGGCAAGGTGAAGCGTTGGAAGGGCAAACCCTACAAGCGCTCCGACTTCAAGAAAGCCATCGTAACTCTGGCCGACGGGGCGTCGATCGACGTCACCAGCGGCCTGTAGAGGCGTAGGAAAAGACTATGGCACTCAAAAATTTCAAACCGACAAGCCCCGCACGGCGCGGCCTTATTCTGGTCGACAAGTCAGGCCTGTATAAGGGTAAGCCTGTAAAGGCGTTGACCGAAGGCAAGCGTAAGACCGGCGGCCGCAACAACAAGGGTCATGTAACCTCGCGCGGTATCGGTGGCGGTCACAAGCAGAAATACCGGTTCATCGACTTCAAACGGCGCAAGTTCAATATGGACGCGACGGTCGAGCGGATAGAATACGATCCCAACCGCACGGCATTCATCGCGCTGATCAAATATAGCGATGGCGAACAGTCCTACATTCTGTGCCCGCAGCGGCTCGCCGTTGGCGACACGGTCGTCGCTGGCGAGAAGGTCGATACGAAGCCCGGCAACGCCATGCTTCTGGGCCAGATGCCGGTCGGTACGATCATCCACAATGTAGAAATGAAGCCGGGCAAGGGCGGTCAACTGGCACGCTCCGCAGGTGCTTACGCGCAATTGGTCGGTCGCGATCGCGGCATGGTCATGGTGCGCCTCAACTCGGGCGAACAGCGTTACATCCGCAGCGATTGCATGGGCACGGTCGGTGCAGTGTCGAACCCCGACAACCAAAACCAGAATCTGGGCAAAGCCGGTCGTAAGCGTTGGATGGGCGTCAAGCCACTGACGCGCGGCGTTGCCAAGAACCCTGTCGACCACCCGCATGGTGGTGGTGAAGGCCGTACCAGCGGAGGTCGTCATCCGGTGACCCCTTGGGGCAAGCCGACCAAGGGTGCCCGTACCCGCAAGAACAAGCAGACGGACAAGATGATAATCCGTTCGCGTCACGCCAAGAAGAAGAGGTAGTCGAGATGGCTCGTTCCGTCTGGAAAGGTCCGTTTGTTGACCTCCATCTGCTGAAAAAAGCAGAAGATGCGCAGGAAGCTGGCAACAACAAGCCGATCAAAACCTGGTCGCGCCGTTCCACCGTTCTGCCGCAGTTCGTCGGCCTGACATTCAGTGTCTATAATGGCCACAAGTTCATTCCGGTATCGGTGAACGAAGACATGGTGGGGCATAAGCTCGGCGAATTTTCGCCAACCCGCACGTTCCCGGGACATGCTTCGGACAAGAAGGGCAAGCGCTGATGGGCAAGTCCAAATCCCCCCGCCGGGTTGGCGAGAACGAGGCGCTTGCCGTCGGCACCACCATTCGTGGCTCGGCGCAGAAGCTCAACCTCGTGGCGCAGCTCATTCGCGGCAAGAAGGTCGAAGAAGCATTGAACATCCTGACCTTCTCCAAGAAGGCGATGGCGCGCGATGCGACGAAGGTTCTCGCGTCCGCCGTGGCGAATGCGGAGAACAACCACGATCTCGACGTGGACGCTCTGATCGTTGCCGAAGCCAGTGTCGGTAAAGCGATCACCATGAAGCGCTTCCACACACGCGGTCGCGGCAAGAGCACCCGCATTCTGAAACCGTTCAGCCGCCTGCGCATTGTCGTGCGGGAACATGAAGAGATAGAGGAGGCGTAAGATGGGTCAGAAAAGCAATCCGATCGGCCTGCGCCTGCAGATCAACCGCACTTGGGACAGCCGCTGGTACGCTGAAGGTCGCGACTATGCGCAGCTGCTCAAGGAAGATATCGAGATCCGCAAATACATCATGGACACGGTGCCGCAGGCAGCGATTTCCAAGGTGGTTATCGAGCGACCAGCCAAGCTATGTCGCATTTCGATCTATGCGGCGCGTCCCGGCGTCATCATCGGCAAGAAGGGTGCGGATATCGAGAAGCTGCGCACGAAACTCGCCACAATGACGCTGAGCGAGGTGAAGCTCAATATCGTGGAAATTCGCAAGCCGGAGATCGATGCCAAGCTCGTCGCCCAGGGTATCGCCGATCAGCTCATCCGCCGTGTCGCGTTCCGACGTGCGATGAAGCGCGCGATGCAATCCGCCATGCGTCTGGGTGCCGAGGGTATCAAGATCGTATGCGGCGGACGCCTTGGTGGCGCGGAAATCGCGCGTGTCGAACAATATCGCGAAGGCCGTGTGCCCTTGCATACGCTGCGGGCCAATGTGGATTATGCCGAAGCGGAAGCACTGACGGCTTACGGAATTATCGGTATCAAAGTTTGGGTCTTCAAAGGCGAGATCCTCGGCCACGATCCAACCGCTCAGGACCGCCTCATGATGGAAGCCCAGACGTCCGGCGTCCGGCCTGCTCGCTAAGGCATAGGTAAGAACAATGCTGCAACCCAAAAAACACAAGTTCCGCAAGGCCTTCAAAGGCCGCATTCATGGTGATGCGAAGGGCGGTACGTCGCTGAACTTCGGGTCTTATGGCCTGAAGGCGTTGGAACCGGAACGGATTACTGCGCGTCAGATCGAAGCCGCCCGGCGTGCGATCACGCGTCACATGCGTCGCCAGGGGCGTTTGTGGATCCGCGTTTTCCCCGATGTGCCCGTGTCCAAAAAACCTGCCGAAGTGCGTCAGGGTAAGGGCAAGGGTTCGGTCGAATATTGGGCCGCTCGCGTGAAACCGGGTCGCATTCTGTTCGAACTGGACGGTATTCCCGGCCCCCTCGCTGCTGCTGCTTTCGAGCGTGCGGCGATGAAGCTTCCTATCAAAACGAAGGTCGTTGCCCGTCTCGGCGACACCTCGCATCTGGAGGGTTAAGTCATGAGCCAGATCGAAGATCTTCGCACTAAATCCGACGATCAGCTCTCAGCCGATTATACGGAATTGAAGCGCGAACAATTCAATCTGCGGTTTCAGGCCGCAACCAACCAGCTGGAGCGTCCGGCGCGGATCAAAGAAGTCCGCCGCCAGATCGCCCGTATCAAGACATTGCAGAGCGAACGCGTGAGCGCGTCGACCCCTGCGAAGTCTCAAGGAGCTTAAGATGCCCAAACGCATCCTGACCGGAACCGTAACGTCGGACAAGACGAACAAGACCGTGACCGTAAAGGTCGAACGCAAAGTCAAACATCCACTTTATGGGAAGATCATGCGCCGGTCGAAAAAGTACCATGCGCACGATGAAGACAATGCCTACAAGTTGGGCGACACGGTTCGGATCGAAGAAACACGGCCTATCTCCAAGACCAAATCCTGGAAAGTGCTCGACACCGTGCAGGCCAGCAAGGGTCAGGCCGTGGAAGCCGATATCGAGGTTGAAGCTGCGGCCGGCAGCATTACGTAACCCTCTTCCGGCCTTCGGGCCGGAGACGGATTTTACTGGAACTGCGGGACAGGTTTCCGCAAGCCGAATGAAAAGGAACTGAATCCATGATTCAGATGCAGTCCAATCTGGACGTTGCCGATAATAGCGGCGCCAAACGCGTGCAGTGTATCAAGGTGCTGGGCGGATCCAAACGCCGCACCGCCAGCGTAGGCGATGTTATCGTCGTCTCCGTCAAGGAAGCGCAACCGCGCGCCAAGGTCAAGAAAGGCGACGTTCACCGTGCGGTGATCGTGCGCACCCGCAAGGATGTGCGCCGCCCCGACGGCAGCGTGATCCGCTTCGACGGGAACGCTGCGGTGC
>JBASAR010000031.1:0-6298 GCA_049650705.1 Pontixanthobacter sp.
TCGATGAACATGATTCGCGCCTTCAGGATCGTGCCGGCTTCGTCGCTGGGGGCGAATTCGAGCACGCGATCGGCCAACGCCAGCGCTTCGTCGTTGCGCCGTTTCAGCAGGGCGATCAAACCCTGGACCAGCAGCGCCTCCGTCTGACGGGGATTGAGGGCGAGCAGGCGCTCGCTTGCGCTGCTGGCATCGGTCAATCGGCCCAGCTGCAGTCCCAGCTGCGACACCCCCAGCAATGCAGCGATGTTGGTCGGATCGAGGGCCATTGCGTTCTGGAAAGCATTGAATGCGCCTTCGTTCGAACCCGCGGTCAGTTCGATTTGCGCGCTGATGAGGTAGAATTCCGGATCGTCGTCGCGCGCCTCGATGGCGTCGTTGATGGCCAGCCGCGCTTCGGCTATACGACGCTCGGACAAAAGCTGCGTCGCCAATGCGGCGTTGCCTTCGGGGTCGCCTTCGAACAGCGAACACGCCGATATCATCAGGAATAGCGGCAGCATCATCGGCAACACGATCCGCCATTTGGCGGTTCGGGCATGGCCGGAATCGAAATATGGTTTACGCATTGGCGTTTAAGCACCCATTGTATTATCAGCACCGAACGAATTGCCCGGAACGACACGGAGTTCACCGGAATGATACGCAGATTTATTGTCACGGCCGCCTGCACCACCGCGTGTGTCGCCGCAAGCTATCCTATTGTCGCGACCGCGCAAACGGCGTCGATACAACCTGTTATGGAAGTCGGCAGCCAGTTGGAAGCCTACCGCATCAATGCGGGCGATGAACTGGAAATCTACGTTTGGGGCGAAGAACGGCTCCAGCGCGCGGTGAAGGTGTTGCCCGATGGAACCATCGCATTCCCGCTCGTCGGTCAAACCACGGCGCGCGGTCTTCTTCCCGTCGAACTGGAAAGCGTCATCAGTCGCGGACTGGCCGACCAGTATCGCGGCGACGTGCCGCAGGTGACCGTTTCGGTGGTTGCCCCGGCCGGCCTGCAGTTTTCGATCATGGGGCGGGTGCAGGCGCCCGGAACCTTCACGCCCGGACGTTACGTGAACGTTCTCGAAGCGTTGAGCATGGCCGGCGGACCCAACGAATTTGCCAATCTCAACGATATCGTGATCCTGCGCAAACAGGGCGATTCGATCCAGACCCTACCTGTGCGGGTCGGCGCGCTGTTCAAAACCGGTGCGGCAGGCAACAATATCGATGCCAGCAGCATTATGCGAATTGAAACGGGTGATACGGTAATCGTCCCATGATGAATGATACGGCCCCGCGAAAGTGCTACGAACCCGCCACCGTTTCGGCGGGACGTGTTCGATTTCTGACCGCCACGGCCGTCGTTGCTCTGAGTCTGACCGGGCAAACCTGCTTTGCGCAGCAGGTTGAAAAACGGGTCGATATTTCCGTCGGCGCATCGGTGGAAACCGATCCGTTTCTCGAAGGGGACACGGTCGACAATGGATCGACGGCGGGGTCGATCTTCCTGCAGGTCGATCCCTCGATCACGATCTCGGACGAAGTTTCAGTGGCGACTATCGGCGGTACTTTGCGTTACAGCTATTATCCCGGCAGGATCGGCAGCAACGAAACCGTCCGTCTGAATGGCGCGGTGACACGCCGACTCGATGAACGTCTGAACGTGTCGGCCAACGTATCGGCGCAAACGTCGCGATCGGCGGCGCAGGATGTCCTGTTTTCAGAACCTTCGGTACTGGGTCCGGAAAATTCCTTCCCCGACCCTACGATCATCGATCTGACGGTGGCCGGGCTGCGTACGCGGTCCTACGCCGTCAATGGCGGGATCACGGGTGCCTATGCGCTGACCCCGACCGATTCGATCAGTCTGGGCGTCAATTCCCGTGCGCAATTTTACGACGGCGAAGTCGGGGAAGACTTCGTAAACAACAGTGCCATGCTTCAATATGGCCGCACACTTTCCGAAACACTGTCCGTCAATGCGCAGCTTAGTGGAAGCATGGTAAGCTATCTCGACCAGCAGATTGGCGATGGGATCATCCTGACCCCGACGGTCGGCGCGCAGTGGCGTTTGAACGAAACGGCATCCGTGAACGGGCGCCTCGGCGTATCCGTTGCGCGAATCGATCTGGGGCCGGAAGGCAAAGACACGCGCTATTATCTCGCTGCGGAGGCGGCCTATTGCGACCGGTTGCTGGAAGGGTCGCTTTGCCTGACCGCCGGGCGCAACGCTCGCCCGACCGGGTTCGCCGGTATCAGCGCGGTAACGTTCGTCAGCGCCGGCTATTCGCGCCCGCTCAGCGATATCGAGACGGTGGCCGCGTCCGTGCGTTATTCGCGGAACGATCAGGCGATCGATGTCGGTTTCGGGCTTGATGACAATACCACCGAACTGTTCGGTGCATCGGCGACCTATCGCCGCCAGATCAGCCAGCGGTTGAGCGCCTTCGTCACCCCCAATTTCAGCCGGATTTTCGATGGCCCCGCAGGTAGCCGGACGAATCTCAGCCTTCGTGCGGGTGTCACTCTGACGATCGGGAATCCGCGATGAACGATCCGTTTGCAAGCGAACCCCTTGATGGGATGCAGATGGGCGGCGAAGCGGCCGGGTCCGGCAATATCCTGTCACTGCTCCCCGTCATCGCGCGGCAGCGCAAATGGTATATCATCATTCCCGCCTTATTGGGGCTGATGGCGGGCGTCGTAGCTGCTGTTTTGCTGGAACCGCAATATCGCGCCAACGCGACGATGATCGTGGAATCTCCGCAATTGCCGGACGAGATCCTTGCGCTGGACGGAACGGAAATGGTCGGCCGCCGGATCGCCCGGATCAGGCAGCAGGTCACAGCGCGTCCCGATCTCATCAACCTTATCGAGCGCTACGGTCTTTATTCCGATCAGCGCAATTCCCAATCCCTATCCGCTGCCGTCGACACGATGCGCGAAGCCATCGCCATCGTTCCGAACGAAGTCGATGGCGGGAACAATACAGACACGACCATCGCGTTCGAACTGTCCTATACGTATTCGGGTCCGGTGGAGGCGCAGGCGGTTACGCAGGATTTGATGGATCGCATCCTCGCACTGGATGCGAGCGGCAATATCGAACAGGCGACGAACACGGTTCAGTTTTTGCAGGATCAGGCGGACGAATTGCAGATGCAGGTCGCATCCCTGCAGAACATGATTTCCAGCGTCACCGCCGCCAATGGCGCGGTACTTGGAAGCGGAGGCGCGATCGTCAGCACCGGGACGGGCAGCTACGACATGCAGATCGCCAATCTGCAACGGGACAATCAGCAATTGACGGCGCAGCGTTCGATGGTCGCCAATAGCGACGATCGCGATCCGATCGTGGTGGCGGCGGAACAGGGACTGGCCGGGGCCCGCGCGGTGTATGCCGATAACCATCCCGACGTCGTGCTCGCACGGCAGCGTTTGGCGCAGGCGAAGGAATTGGCGAAATCGAATGTATCGAAACTGCCGGTCAATTCGATCAACCAACAGATCGCGTTCAACAATGCGCAGATCGCCCAACTGCGTGCGGCAAAATCGGCGGAAGACAGTCGCCTTCAATCGAGGCTTTCGACACAGGCCCGCGCACCATTGGTGCAGCAGCGGATCACCGATCTCCAGCAGCAACTCATGTCGGTCAATCAGCAATACGAACAGGTGCGGGCCCGTTTGATGAGCGCGCAGGCGGGGGTTCGGGCCGAAGACGAACAGATGGGCGAACGACTTACGGTTGTCGAACCGCCGGTCGTACCCGACCAGACGTCCTGGCCGAACCGGCCGCTGTTGGTGATCGCCGGGATCATCGGCGGGATCGGGCTTGGCATCGTGCTGGCACTGGCCGTCGAATTTCTGTTCCAGCCCATTCGCGATCCGGTTGCTTTGCGATCGATCCGCGGTGCCAGCCCACTGGGCGTCGTGCCGGTGATCGAGCGTAAGAAACGGCCGAACCAGAACGGTATGATGGGCCGGATCAAAGGGCTGTTCAGCCGATCCGGTAAACGCGAAAACAAGACGGCGAAGGCTTGACCCACATGTTGGACCAAACGGGCGGCGAAACGCCTTTCGATATCGAGCGGTTCCGCCAGTTCATGCCCGAAAAGGCGGATGTTCGCGAGAATAAAATCGTCGGTTTCGACGCGCGCGACAGGCGCGCCCGCGCGTTCAGTCTGATGCGTACGTCGCTGTCCAAACGGTTGAAGGAACGCGGCCACCGGATAGTCGGCTTGACATCCGCAACGCCGGCGGCGGGCAAATCCTTTCTGTCGATGAACTTGGCGGCATCGCTTTCGAAGGTGATGGACGATCCGGTTTACCTCGTCGATCTCGATCTGCGACGTGCATCGATGGGAGAGCAGATCGGGCTCAACGTGGATGCGGGGATCGCCAGCTATCTGGGCGGGGCATCGATGGATTTGCACGATCTGGGTTACCGTATTCATGGTACGAAGCTTGTCGTGTTTCCGACCGAGCGCGTCACGAACAACTCCGCGGAACTCGTGTCTGGGGCGCGTTTCGAACGGTTTATCGAGGCTGTCAGTGCGCGTTCGGGATCCTCGACCGTACTGATCGATCTTCCACCGGCCTTCGCCAGCGACGATACGATGCTGATCATGGAGCGGCTGGACAGTTATATTCTGGTGGTCGACAGCGGCAAAACGACCAAGCGGCATGTGAACGAACTGGTCGGCCTGCTCGATCCCGTGCCGTGTGTGGGGACTATCCTGAACCGATATATCGGGGGTTTCGGCGATTCCTACGGCTACGGCTACGGCGACTATAATAAGTATTACGACTAAGGCAGGGCGTGCCTGCGGATCGCATGCCGATGTCGCTCCATCCGGCCCACACCGCTGGTTTTCATAAAATACTTGACTTTATAATGTCATATATGGTCGAAATGTATCGAAACGGGACATCACCGTGGGTTTGTTGGAGATTATGTCTGCAAACCCTTTCCTTCAAAGGTAAATGATGTATTAAAGAATCAGGGCGCGATTCGATAATCACGGGCTTTTGAAGGAAATCTATATGAAAACACTTACCAAACTGATGGCGGCTGCCTCTGTGGCAACGCTGTCTCTCGCTGCGGCACCCGCCATGGCTGCCGACTTTTTTCCCGGAGACGTAGACGGTGGTTCGCCAAGCGGCTTCTTCTTCACTAACGGCGATCCATTCGACGGTTCCGTAACCGCATCCTTCGGTCGTGCAGGATTGGGTTCCGGCACGTTTACGGACCGGTTCCTGTTCCGGCTTGGCCAGAACGGATTGGGTAGTGGTTCGATTACGACTGCATTGGCTGGTCCTGCCGGGGGACGTACCGATCTCGATTTCAACAGCGTCACGCTGTTCAATGGCGTAACGACGTTCGTTGTTCCGATCACTCGGATTGGTGGTCAGGAAGAAGGTTTTCTGCAGAACGTGCCTATTTTCGAGGGCGTGCAGAATATCCTGTCCGTGAACTACACGTCGCGCGGTAACGGCTCGTTTGGTGGACAGCTGAGCTTTGTACCGACTGCGGCTGTTCCCGAGCCAGCAACTTGGGCGCTCATGCTCCTCGGTTTCGCGGGTATCGGTTTCTCGATGCGTCGCCGTCCTAAGGATCAGGTCCGCGTAAAATACGCGTTCTGATCTTTACGATCCGATGAAAGTTTGGGGGCGGGGCCGTTGGCTTCCGCCCCCTTTCTTATGCGTAAAGCTCAGGCCGCATATTCATGTTGCGGTGCGTCAGGTTCCATTTTCGGCAACTGTTTGATACGATCGCGTAAGCCGTCTTCCTCGATCTTGGAGAAGAAATAGGGATAGAGCGATCGGTTCAGTCGGCCCAACTTCCCGCCGCATGCAGCGATACGCCGACCGATCTCCGCAACTTTGATATGCATCAATTGTGATGGCGCTCCGACGGCGTCGTTGGTTTTAAGTGCGCCTATTTTCGTGAATCCCAGCATGACGCGATAGAACAGAACGTGTCGCGGATTGACTTCGATGACGAGGTCGGTTCCGCCGAAATGTTCCGTTCCGTAAAGATAGACAACATGGAACAAACTGGCGAGGAAGGGGCGCGAATCGGGAGACGGATCGAACGCAAATTTTCCCAGCTCGCAGATCGTTGCCGTCCGATCGTATCGCAAAACGGCCATCTCATCGGGAAACGTCAAATCGGTCGAAAGCCCGGCCGGTCCGTCTTTGGTAAGGGTAAGCGTACCGAACATATGATCCCCGCTGGATGCGGTAAACGTGACGATCCGGCTTCCGCCCGCGATCCGATGTCCGTTTCCATATCCGCGCGGACCATAACATC
>JBASAR010000032.1:0-13048 GCA_049650705.1 Pontixanthobacter sp.
ATGGCACGGCCGATCTGGACGGGGCGGGGGAGGACGAATATCTCGTCTATCTCGGCGGACCGTCTATGTGCGGCACGGGCGGTTGTACCTTGCTGGTCCTGCAACCCGAAGGCGACGGGTTTCGCAAAATCGGCAGTTTGAGCGTAGCGCAATTGCCGGTCGGCGTGCTGGCGACATCGACCAACGGATACAAGGATCTGGGCGTGACCATCGGCGGTGGCGGACTGGAAAGCAGCATTGCGAAGGTGCCCTATGGCGGCAGTGCCTATGCCGGCAACCCGACGACCGAACCTTCGAACACGGTCGGTTCGATCGATCTGGTCGTTATTCCGGACGGCGATCTGACCCCGTTGCCAGACGGGGGTTAAGCGAGCAGTCTTCCGGCCAGCGAATTCTGTCCGGCGTCGATTAGTTCGGCGCGCACGATATCGCCGATCGACGCGTCGCCCATGAAATGCACCGATTGCAGCCATGGCGATTTGCCCAGCCATTGCCCGTCCAGCTTGCCGCGCCGTTCGACCAGCACATCGCAAGTCTGGCCCACACTGGCATCGTTGAACGCCTGCTGATCGCGGCGTAGCGAGGATTGCAAACGCTGCAGCCGTTCGTCCATTATGGGCAGCGGCACCTGTTCGTCCATCGTCGCGGCGGGCGTGCCCGGGCGGGGCGAATATTTGAAGCTGTAGGCCTGCGCGTAACCGACCGTGTCGACGATCCGCAAAGTATCGTCGAACTCGGCATCGGTTTCGCCGGGGAAGCCGACGATAAAGTCGCCCGATAGCGCGAGATCGGGGCGGGCGGCGCGGAACCGTTCGATCAGGCGCAGGTAACTGTCGGCAGTGTGACTGCGGTTCATCGCCTTCAAAATACGGTCGTTACCGCTTTGCACGGGCAAATGGAGATACGGCATCAATTTGTCGACTTCCCCATGCGTATCGATCAGGGCATCGTCCATATCGGCGGGGTGGCTGGTGGTGTAACGAATGCGGGCAAGGTCGGGAATCGTCGCGATCGCGCGGATCAGCCCGGCCATGCCGATGGCGCGGCCCCGGTCGTCCTCGCCCGTCCAGGCGCTGACATTCTGGCCCAGCAAGGTGATCTCGCGCGCGCCGCCATCGACCAGCCGCTTGGCCTCGTCCAACAAAGCCGCGAAGGGGCGGGAGATTTCCGCACCGCGGGTATAGGGCACCACGCAATAGGTGCAGAATTTATCGCAGCCTTCCTGAATGGTCAGAAACGCGCACGGCCCCGATTTGCGCCGTTGTGGTAGTGCGGCGAATTTCGCGTCGGCGGGCATGTCGGTGTCGGCCACCCGCTTCCCCGCGACAGCCGCGTCGATCATGGCGGGGAGGCGGTGGTAAGCCTGCGGACCGACCACCATGGATACGGCGGGCGCGCGGGCCATGATTTCTTCCCCCTCCGCCTGCGCGACGCAGCCGGCAACCGCGATCATGGGCGGCTTCACCTGCGTCTTGCCCTTGGTCAGGCGGCCGATGTCGGAATAGACCTTCTCCGCCGCCTTTTCGCGGATGTGGCAGGTGTTGAGGACGACCAGATCGGCATCCTCGCCCTCGGGGGCGGGCGCGATGCCGCGTTCGGCCAGCATTTCGGCCATGCGTTCGCCATCATAGACGTTCATCTGACAGCCGAAGCTCTTGACCCGGAAGGTCTTGGGATTTTCGCGAATGGGCATGGGGCGCCCTTTACGGGCTTCGCTGCGTCACGGCAATGGCGCGGACCCGGGCGAGGGCGTCGTCCATGACCGTGCGCGCCCGTGCGCCGATCGCCTTGCGACCGCGATATTCGGCGGGGCTGAACGGTTCGAGGAAATGCGCGTCCACCGTGAAGTTCCCTTTGCGCGCCAGCACCCGTTTGAAATTCTGCACCCCGGTTTCGTCACCGACCCAGCCGATATCCTCGCCCACCTTGCCATAATCCAGCAGCACCGGCTGCACGCGCACGCGGGGCGGGGGCGGATCGAGCACGCTGAGCATCGATGTCTTGAACGGCATCAGCGCGCGATTGTCGCCGGTGGTGCCTTCGGGGAAGATGGTGACGCGCCAATTCCCGTCCAACTGGCGACGCAGATCGTCGATCTGTCCGGCGACATTCGCGCGCTCGTTGCGTTTGACGTACAGCGTGTTGTTGAGATCGGCGAGCCAGCCGACGAGCGGGGTCGTGCGCAGTTCATCCTTCGCGACGAACGCCGTCCCGCTTGCGCCGGCCAGCAGGAATATGTCGAGCCACGACACGTGATTGGCGATGAAGAACACGTCGCGCCGCAGCGGTTCGCCCATCCGGCGCAGCCTGGCGCCGCATACCCGGCCCGCATAACGCAGGAACAGCATCGGGAAGGAGGAAGGGCGGCGAAGGGCGAGGGCGCAATAATGCAGCGGTACGAAAATCAGCAGCAGCGCGATCAGGCACACGAGCCGCCCGACGACCCTCAGCCATTCGCCTATGCTCAATGACGGTGGGCGACCGGCCCTTATGTCGTCGCGCGCATTGCCATCCATGCAGGATCAGGCGCTGCCGGGTTTCGCGCCCGCATCCTTCGTCCGGCCCAGTTTTACGGCGTACAGTTCCATGCGGTGATCGACCAGGCGATAGCCCAGTTTTTCCGCGATGACTTTCTGCAGCGCTTCCAGTTCGGGATCGACGAATTCGACGACATCGCCGCTTTCCACGTCGATCAGATGGTCGTGATGCGCTTCCGGTGCGGCCTCGTAACGCGCACGGCCATCGCCGAAATCGTGACGGTCCAGAATGCCCGCATCTTCGAACAGGCGGACCGTGCGATAGACGGTGGCGATGGAAATCTTCGGATCGATCGCGGCGGATCGTTCGTGCAGGGTTTCGACATCGGGATGATCGTCGCTTTCCGACAGGACCCGCGCGATCACACGACGTTGTTCGGTGATACGCAGGCCCCGTTCGGCGCATAGTTGTTCCAGATCGATCCGTTGCTGCACCGAATGCCCCTTCTTGCCTGATTGCGAACGGACGGGCCGAACATGAAAACGCCCCGATCCTTCAGGATAGGAACCCTAAAGCGCCGGGGCGTTCTTCTCAACCGTATAAGCTTCGCTAGCCTATAAGCGCGGGATCAACTCGTCTTCTTCTTGCGGCCCCGCTGCTGGCCCGGCTTGCGACCCAGCCCGATCTTCTTCGCCAGTTCGCGGCGCGTTTCGGCGTAGTTGGGTGCGACCATCGGGTAGTCGGACGGCAATTCCCACCGTGCGCGATATTCTTCGGGCGTCATGTCGTAATTGGTCCGAAGATAGCGTTTGAGCATTTTCAGTTTCTTGCCGTCTTCCAGACAGACGATGTAATCGGGTTTGACCGAAGCGCGGATGGAAACGGCGGGTTCGGGCCGTTCTTCGGGCTTTTCCTGATTCTGGCCAAGGTTGGCCAGCGCACCGTACACGTTGGAAATCAGTTCGGGTACGTCGGCGACTTCGACATTGTTGTGCCCGACATGCGCGGCCACGATGTCCGACGTCAGGGTGATCAATGTTTCCGTCATATCGTCTTCGAAATTATCCATTATTCGTCCTCATAACGATGAAAAGTTCAGGTGCGATTTCGCGCGATGGGCGCATCGTCGCCGCCTATGCACCTATTCATCCCAAACTGCAATGATGCGTCATGTAAAGCAGGGGTGAACACATCGCCGTATTCTATAGGGTTAGGCGGAAACTTATTGCATCGATGCGGGATGAACCGGGACCGCGGTAATAATCGGTACGGCGGCCGATCGGTTCGAACCCCATCGCGCGATACAGACGTTCCGCCGGATTGTTCGCCCGCATTTCCAGATACATGGCATCGGCACCGCGCCCGCGCGCGTCCTGCGCCGCCCGCTCGACCAACCGCCGGCCCACGCCTTGCCCTCTTGCGTTCGGGTCGACTGCGACCAGCAGCAATTCCTCTTCGCCCGGAGCAGCCCGCACAAGCGTGAAACCCCGTCCGGCCAGCAGATTGTAATGGATGTTCGGCATCATCATCGAATCCATGATCTGCCTTCGGTTCCAGGCCTCCCCCCAAACCGGATCGAATGCCCGGTCCATGATCGCCATGATCCGATCCACGTCGTCGTCCATGCCGGTGTTATCGGGGGAGTTTGGCATCGGGGGCGCGACCGTAGACGGGAACGATCCGGTCCGTCAGCAACGGTGTGGCGATACCGGGAAAGAAACGCGCATCGGGCAGCAGTTCCAGCGCGCGCGTATGTGGACCGCATAGCTGCGCCAGCGCGCTTGCCCGGTCGCCCACAACCAGATCATGCTGCGTCAAGCGGATGGCATCTTCGAGTGTAGCGGATACCGCATCGTCCTGCGGCAGGTTGGCGGCGTCGAAATTCTGCATGAAATATTCGCCATGCCCGCCATTCATGCACACGGTCACGGGGGTTGCCGGAAATTCGGCGAATGCCTGCGCGGCGACGATCGCAAGCGAAGGATAACCGCGCACATCGCTGCCCCATGCCACCCCGAGCGCCCGCGCCGCGGCGATACCGATGCGCAAACCTGTGAAGCTGCCGGGGCCGATCGAAACCGCGATAATTTGCGCGCGGCCGCGTTCGGGCAATGCGGAAATCATCGGGATCAACCGTTCGGCATGGCCGCGTCCGATCACCACATGATCGCTGGCTATCGGCGCCCCGTTCAAGTCGTCGAACAAGGCAACCGAGCAAGCCGTCGTCGCCGTTTCTATAACCAATACACCCATCATCGCCGCCGATGAAGCAACCGGCCCGGCGGTTCAAGCGGGGACCGGATCGCCACGCTCAGCGTATGTCAGACGATCGCATTGAATTTGTCGAAATCGGGACGGGGGCTGCGTTCGAAAATGGTGGAAGGGTCGCCATACCCGATGGAACAGATCCAGTCGGCACGAACCCGTGGCTGGTCGGCGAAAAAGCCTTCGGTGACCTTATCCAGATCGACGCCCGACATGGCCCCGCAATCCAGACCGACCGCACGTGCCGCCATGATCAGATAGGCGCCTTGCAGTGCGGAATTGCGCGCGGCACCTTCCTTGCGCCCGGCTTCGTCCCCTTCGAACCAGCTTTTGGCATCGGCGTGGGGGAACAGCCAAGGAAGTTCTTCATGAAAATCGATGTCGTAGCCGATGATGACGGTGACGGGCGCCGCAAGGATCTTATCCCGATTGCCTTCCGACGCCATGTCGGACAGCTTTTTCTTCTCCGCGTCCGACTGCACCCATACGAACCGGCCCGGCTGCATATTGGCGGAGGTCGGCGCCATCTTCATCAAATCGTACATCCGCACGATCTGTTCCTTCGACACGGGCTTGTCGTGCCACCCATTGTAGGTGCGCGCTTCGTTGAAAAGCTGATCGAGCGCGGTGTCGGACAGGGTATGGTCGTGGTATTGCTGGGTCATGAAAGGGTCCTGATACGTTGAGAAAACGCCCGTTCGATCAGGCGGCTCTTACTTCAACAACTTCGGGCACATAATGTTTCAGCAGCCCTTCGATACCGTGCTTGAGCGTGGCGGAGGAGGAAGGGCAGCCCGAACAGGCGCCTTGCATGGTGAGATAGACGATGCCGTCCTTGAACCCGCGATAGGCGATGTCGCCGCCATCGCCGGCGACCGCCGGGCGCACCCGCGTTTCGAGGAGGTCGTTGATCTGCGCGACGATTTCCGCATCCTGCGGGTCGTCTTCCACCACCATCGCATCTTCCGCAGGCACCGAAATTCCGGCCGCGCTTCCGCCGACGAACAGGGGCGCATGGCTGACGAAATGGTCGAGCAAGATCGACACGACCTGCGGCTTGAGCATCGACCAGTCGACGCCCGGCGCGGCAGTGACCGATATGAAATCGCTGCCGAAAAATACGTTCACGACCTCGCCCGTATCGAAGATCGCCTGCGCCAGCGGCGAAGCCTCCGCCGCTTCGGGGGTCGCAAATTCGCGCGTACCGTCCGGCATCACCTGCTGGCCGGGCAGGAACTTGAGGCTGGATGGGTTGGGTGTGGTTTCGGTTTCTATGAACATAAAGGAGAATGTAAGGCCGCTGGCAACCTATCGCAAGCATCGCCAGAGGTTGGATATCCATCACGCGCATTCACTGTCGCTTCATACGTTGCCCCTTTATAGCGCGCACATGAACCTCATGACGCGCATTCTTTGCCAGTCCGCCCTGGCGCTTCCGCTTTTCCTCGCCACGCCGCAGCTTGTCGCGCAGGATGGTTTGCCCACCCCGCAATCGATCCAGGCGGCGGGCGAAACGCCGTGGATCTACGAAGGCAGCGACGTCCCCCGGGACAAGGAATGGGTCTGGGGCGCGATGGACAACGGCCTGCGTTACGCGGTGCGCGAAAACGGCGTGCCGCCGGGCCAGGTCAGCATTCGCATTCGCATCGATGCAGGGTCGCTGCACGAGCGGGAAAGCGAACTGGGCTTCGCACATTTGATGGAACATCTGGCCTTTCGCGAAAGCACGTATCTGGAACAGGGTGCGGCCATTCCGACATGGCAGCGGCTGGGCGCGACGTTCGGCAGCGATACCAACGCCGAAACCAGCCCGACGCATACGGTGTACAAGCTCGATCTGCCCAATGCGTCCGCCGCCGGACTGGAAGAAAGCTTCAAGCTGCTTTCGGGCATGATGCGCGGTCCGGTGCTGTCGGCACAGAACCTCGCCGCCGAGGTACCCATCGTGCTGGCCGAAAAGCGTGAGCGCGGCGGACCGGCGACACGCGTGGCGGAAACGACCCGCGCAACCTTTTTCAAGGGACAGCGGCTGGCCGACCGCCTGCCGATCGGCACCGAAGCGACATTGACCGGTGCGACACCCGCCGCGATGCAGGCGTTCCACCAACGCTGGTATCGCCCCGAAAACACCGTCATCAGCGTAGCCGGCGATTACGAACCCGTGCGCTTTGCGGCATTGGTGGAGAAATATTTCGGCGATTGGGAAGGGATCGGCGCGCCAACGCCGGCACCCGTATTCGGCGATCCCGTACCGCCGTCCGGCGCATCGCAGGACAGCCCTGTGGGCGAGGTCGCGGTGATGGTCGAACCCGATCTGCCCCGATCGTTCAACTACGCATTTTTGCGCCCTTGGCGTCAGGTGAAAGACACGATCGCATATAATGAAGGGCGGCTGGCGGATTCACTCGCGATAGCGATCATTCAGCGGAGGTTGGAAGCGCGCGCGCGGGCGGGCGGATCGTTCCTGTTCGCCGGCGTGCAGCAGGACCGGATCAGCCGCAGCGCCGATGCCACCATCGTCAATTTCGCGCCGCTCGACACCGATTGGCGCGCGGCATTGACCGATGTGCGGGCGATCATCGCGGATGCTTTGCTGACCGCACCTTCGCAGGAGGAGATCGACCGCGAGGCTGCGCAATACGACACCATCTTTTCCAGCCTGGTCGAACAGCGTAGCGTCATGCCCGGATCGCGGCTGGCGGATGAAGTCGTCGACGCGGTGGATATACGCGAAAGCGTGGCGGCACCCGAAACCTTCTTGCAGGTGTTCCGCAGCATGAAGGACAGGGTCACGCCGGCCGAAATGCTCGAACGCACCCGCCGCCTGTTTGCAGGCGATGTGGTCCGTGCAACCTACATTACGCCGACCGCCGACGAAGCGAGCGAGGCCGGTCTGCGCGCCGCCCTCAACGCCGATGTGACCGCGAATACCGGTTCGCGATTGGCGGCGAGCAGCATCTCTTTCGATGAGCTGCCGCCGATCGGCGAACCCGGTACCATCGTATCGCGCGCGAATTACGGGTTGAACGGGGTCGAGCGGATAGAGTTCGCGAACGGCACCTCCGCGCTCCTGTCGGCCAATACGTACGAACCCGGCCGTGTTGCCGTACGGCTTCGGTTCGGAGCAGGCTATCGCGCATTCGATGCGGACGATGCACCTTATATCGCATTGGCCGGGGCGGCTCTGGTCGGGTCGGGGCAGGGGGAACTGGGGCAGGAAGAGCTCGACCGAATATCGAACGGCCGTGTCATGGGCTTCGATTTCGGCATCGGCGACGGGGTGTTCACCTTCGCCGCGCAGACCCGTGCTGCCGATCTCGACGATCAGCTGTATCTGTTCGCCAACAAGCTGTCCGATCCGCGGTGGGACGCAAATCCCGTCATTCGGGCGAAGGCGGCGCAACGACTGAATTACGAAGCCTATGCCACCAGCCCGGGCGGCGTGCTGCAGCGCGATCTGGAATATTACCTCGGTGGGCAGGACCCGCGGTTCAAGACGCCGACCCCCGCCGAACTGGAAGCCGCCACGCCGCAGGGCTTCCGCGACGTATGGGAACCGATCCTGGCGCAGGGCGATGTCGAAGTGCTGATTTTCGGCGATTTCGACATGGAACAGACGGTCGAGACGCTGCGTAATACGCTTGGCGCGTTGCCGGACCGGGCCGAATTACCCGCCGCAACGTTGGCAAAGGCGAAGGACTTTCCGGTTCCGGGCGAGAGCGTGACCCTGACCCATCGCGGCGATGCCAATCAGGCGGCGGCGGTCATCGCCTGGCCGACCGGTGGCGGGCCCGAGGGCCTGCCGGAATCGCGGCAGCTTGAAATCCTGACCAGCGTCTTCACCAACCGGCTGGTTGATGCGATGCGCGAACGTGCCGGGGCGAGCTATGCACCATCGGTATCCAGCGACTGGCCGGTCGATCTGGACGAAGGCGGCCGCATCGTCGCCTTCGCGCAGCTGAAGCCCGAAGATGTGCCGGTGTTCTTTGCCGAAGCGGAAAGTATCGCCGCCGATCTGGCAGCCACCCCACCCGGTGCAGATGAACTGGCGCGTGCGACGGAACCGCTGAAACAGACGATACGCCGCGCCATGACCGGCAACACGTTCTGGCTGTATCAGATAGCCGGTTCCAGCCGCGATCCGCGCCGCCTGTTCGATCTGAACACTTTGCAAAGCGATTACAGCGAAACCACCCCGCAGGCGATGCAGGCGCTGGCGGCGAAATATCTTGCCGCACGGGACGGGTGGCGGTTGGCGGTCCTTCCCGAAGGAAACACGTCGCAAGGGCGCTGAGGCGTTCGGCCAAGCGGTAGGTTCGCGCAGGGTCCGCCAAAGGTTTTCTTGTGCCTTGTGCCGGGCGTCGCCCTTTGCTTTTGATGCGGGCTCCGCGTAGCGTGCGAGTCAGCAAATCCGAACGAAAGCGGCACCGACGTGGCACAAGACTGGACCCCCGAAAGCTGGAAAGCGCACGAGGCGCGGCATCTCCCGCGTTACGAAGATGCCGCCGCGCTGGCCGATGCGGAAGCGACGCTTGCGAATTACCCACCGCTGGTTTTTGCCGGGGAGGCGCGCGCGCTGAAGAACGATCTGGCCGATGTTGCGCATGGCCGCGCGTTTCTGTTGCAGGGCGGCGATTGCGCAGAAAGCTTCGCCGAATTTCACCCCAACAACATTCGCGACACTTTCCGGGTGCTGCTGCAAATGGCTGTCGTACTGACCCATGCGGGCAAGGTGCCGGTGGTAAAGGTGGGCCGGATGGCCGGACAATTCGCCAAACCGCGCAGCAGCGATACCGAAACCCAGGATGGCGTGACGCTGCCGAGTTATTTCGGCGACAATGTGAACGGCATCGAATTCAATGCGACAAGCCGCTTCAACGATCCCCAACGCATGGTTCGCGCCTATTCGCAGGCGGCCGCCACGCTCAATCTGCTGCGCGCATTTGCCGGCGGCGGCTATGCCAATCTGCGGCAGGTCCACAATTGGACGCTCGATTTCATGGGGCGTTCCGCATGGGCGGACAAATTCGCGCAGACCGCCGACCGGATCGGGGAGGCGCTGGATTTCATGGAGGCCTGCGGGGTCGATCCCGACACGGTCCCGCAATTACAGCGCACCAGCTTCTATACCAGTCACGAGGCCCTGCTGCTGCCATACGAACAAAGCATGACGCGCCAGGATTCGCTGACCGGCGATTGGTACGACACCAGCGCGCATATGGTGTGGATCGGCGATCGCACCCGTTTCGAAGGCAGCGCGCATATCGAATTCGCGCGCGGCATCGGCAACCCGCTGGGCATGAAATGCGGACCGTCGATGGAACCGGACGCGCTTCTCGGACTGCTGGATACTTTGAACCCAGCGCGGGAGGCAGGGCGCATCACGCTCATCAGCCGGTTCGGTCACGACAAGGTCGAAGCGGGCCTGCCGCGGTTGGTGCGGGCGGTTCAGGCGGAAGGGCATCCGGTGGTGTGGAGCTGCGATCCGATGCACGGCAATGTCGTCAAATCCGATAGCGGGTACAAGACGCGGCCCTTCGACCGTATTTTGAGCGAAGTGCGCGGTTTCTTTGCGGTCCACCGGGCGGAAGGCACCCATGCGGGCGGCATCCATATCGAGATGACGGGGCAGGACGTCACCGAATGCGTCGGCGGCGCGGTGGCGATTACCGATGCCGCGTTGGGCGATCGGTATCATACCCATTGCGATCCGCGGCTGAACGCGGCTCAATCGCTGGAACTTGCATTTCTGCTGGCAGAAATGATGACCGATCAGGCCGATCATTTGCGTGCGGCGGCTGCCTGATCGGTGGGTTGGCACTGTAATAGCGCAGTAATATCGGGAAAGAATCCGCATGTTCGGGGTTTGATGGATAAGAGGTTTGCGGCATGAATGCGCCTATTGACCCGACCAGGAGGACCGCGTGCCGCAACCGCAAGGCCAAATGCCATCATCGGTAACTTCCGATAATCGCGCCCATATCGGCGAACGGTTCCGCGCAACGCGCGCGCTCACCGCTGCGCTAATCGAACCGCTTTCCGATGCCGATGCGACGATCCAGTCGATGGAGGATGCCTCGCCTGCCAAATGGCATTTGGGGCATACCAACTGGTTCTTCGAGACGTTCCTTCTGCGCGATCACCGGGCCGATTACACATTGTATGATCCGCGCTGGCCGTTTGTGTTCAATTCCTATTACGAGGCGGAGGGGGAGCGGATCGACCGGTTCGCGCGCGGAATGCTGTCGCGCCCGACCGTCGCGCAAATTGCCGACTGGCGCGGCGCGGTAGACGATGCGATGTCCCCTATGCTGGACGATCCTGCGTTGGCCGACCTTATTGAATTGGGCATCGCGCATGAGCAGCAGCATCAGGAATTGCTGCTGACCGATATCAAGCATGCCCTGTTCCAGAACCCGATCGGCCCCGCGATGGTCGAACCTGCCCGTCGCCCGGAAGCCTCGCCCCGAACCCCGCAGGAATGGCGAACCTATCCCGGTGGCATCGCGCGGATCGGTCACGATGGCAGCGGCTTCGCCTACGACAACGAGGGGCCGGCCCATCGCGTTCTTCTTGAACCGTTCGGCCTGTCGAACCGCCTCGTCACCAATGCGGAATGGCAGGCCTTTATCGACGATGGTGGATACCGCACTGCGGCGCATTGGCTGTCCGACGGGTGGAGCTGGGTCCAGCGCGAAGCGATCGCGGCGCCGCTATACTGGCATGAAGGCGAGCAGTTCAGTCATTACGGTTGGATGGCGCGCGACCCCCATGGGCCGGTGACTCACATATCCTACTACGAAGCGGACGCTTTCGCGACATGGGCCGGGGCGCGTCTTCCGACCGAAGAGGAATGGGAGGTCGCGGCGCAGGATGCGGATCCGGCGGGCGGCAATCAACTGGATGGGTTGGACGACCTTTTACCAAGTGGCGGCGCCGACCTGTTCGGCGATTGCTGGCAATTCACCCGCAGCGCCTATCTCCCCTATCCCCGGTTTCAGCCGGCCGAGGGAGCGATCGGTGAATATAACGGCAAATTCATGTCCGGGCAGTTCATCCTGCGCGGCGCAAGCTGTGCCACGGCGCGCGGGCATTCGCGCAGCACATACCGCAATTTCTTCTACCCGCATCAGCGGTGGCAATTTACCGGGCTACGGCTCGCAAAGGATGTTCGATGAGTAATTCGCAAGGGCTGGCGCTGGTCGATCGCGACGATGACGGGGTAGACCGGGCGTTCCGCGAAGATGTTCTGGCGGGCCTCGGACAGGCGCAGAAGGCCGTGCCTGCGCGTTGGCTATACGACGATGCGGGATCGCAACTGTTCGAAGATATCACGCAGGTGCCCGAATATTATCCGACCCGGGCGGAAACGGAGATTCTTCGCAGTCGTGGCGATGAATTCGCTCGCGCGATCGGACCGGGCCGGGCGGTGGTCGAATTCGGTTCGGGCAGCTCGGTGAAAACGCCGCTGCTGCTCGAATGCATCGACCCCGCCGCTTACGTACCGTTGGATATAGCAGGCGATTTTCTGCGCGCGTCGGCGGCCGAATTGCAGGGCAAATTCCCCGATCTGCCGGTCCATCCGGTCGAAGCCGATTTCATGCGGAGGGTCGAATTGCCGCCCGCCATCGAAGCCATGCCGAAACTGGGTTTCTTCCCCGGTTCCACCATCGGCAACATGGTCCCCTACACCGCGATCGATCTGCTGCGCACCATGCGCGAAACGCTGGGGGAAAGTTCGCAGCTTTTGATCGGCATGGATCTGATCAAGGATGCCGAGGTGCTGGAGGCCGCCTATGACGATGCGGCGGGCGTAACGGGCGCGTTCAATCTCAATCTGGCGCGGCGGATCAATCGCGAGTTGAACGGTACGATCCCGATCGACAATCTGCGCCATGTCGCGCGCTGGAACGATGATTTCGCGCGCGTCGAAATGCACCTGGAAGCGCAGGAAGCGATGGAGTTTGCCGTGTCCGGACATAATTTCGCGATGCGCGGCGGCGAAACTATACACACGGAAAACAGTCACAAGTTCAGCCGACGCAGTTCCTACGCGTTGCTGCTGGCGGGCGGCTGGACCCCGGTGCAGCGTTGGCGCGATACCGAAGAACGCTTCTCGCTTATCCTCGCCAGTGCCAGCATTGCCCGCACCGCCCCGTGACACGACATTCGGTCGCGATCATCGGCGCGGGAATGGCCGGCCTTAGCTGCGCAACACAATTATCGGCGCAAGGGTTTGCGGTGCGATTGTTCGACAAGGGGCGCGGCGCGGGCGGGCGAATGGCGGCGCGGCGTGTCGATATCG
>JBASAR010000033.1:0-10158 GCA_049650705.1 Pontixanthobacter sp.
AGAATGCGATGAAAAACCCGGACGATCTGGGGGCAGGCGCACATCATTACATGCACATCATGGGGATCGTGTCGCTTGGCCTGATGTGGCTGCGTATGGCTACCGCGGCGCATGAAGCGTTGGGCCAAGGAACGGACGACACCGCATTTTACGAGGCGAAGATTACGACGGCCAATTACTTTGCCGATCGGTTCATGCCCGATGTCGGGGCCTTGCGTCGAAAGATCGAAACCGGTTCGGGTTCGGTCATGGCGTTGGGTGAAGAGGCGTTCAAAACCGCCGCCTGATCACTTTTACGGGCAACGAAAAAGGGGCGCTTCCGCAATCGGTAAGCGCCCCCTTTTTGCATTCGTCGCAAATTATTCGGTGGGAAGAAATTCCAGTACGGACAGATAACGCTCCCCGGTGTCGTAGTTGAACCCGAGTACGCGCGTACCGGCGTTCAGTTCAGGCAATTTCTTGGCGATGGCGGCTAGAGTGGCGCCGCTTGAAATACCGACCAGCAGCCCTTCGCTCGACGCGCATTTCCGGGCCATCTCTTTTGACTTTTCCGCATCGACCTGGATTGCCCCGTCGATGGCTTGCGTATGCAAATTACCGGGAATGAAGCCGGCTCCGATGCCCTGGATCGGATGCGGGCCGGATTGCCCCCCGCCGATGACAGGCGACAGTTCGGGTTCGACGGCATAGGATTTGATGTCCGGCCAGTGCTTCTTCAGCTCCTCTGCGCACCCGGTCAGATGCCCGCCGGTGCCGACACCGGTAATCATCACATCGATCGGATTATCGGCAAAATCCTGCAAAATTTCCTGCGCGGTGGTGCGAACATGCACCTCGACATTGGCGGGATTGTCGAATTGGGAGGCCATCCAGGCTCCGTCCGTCTGCTTCATCAGTTCGGTCGCCCGTTCGATCGCGCCCGGTATACCCTTCGACTTATCGGTCAGGTCGAACGTTGCCCCATAGGCCAGCATCAAACGACGCCGTTCGATCGACATCGATTCCGGCATGACAAGGACCAGCTTGTATCCCTTCACTGCCGCAACCATGGCAAGACCGATACCGGTATTGCCGCTGGTCGGTTCGATAATGGTGCCGCCTGGTTTCAAATCACCGGACTTCTCCGCCGCTTCCACCATCGACAGGGCGATGCGATCTTTGATCGATCCGCCGGGATTGGCACGTTCCGACTTGATCCATACTTCGTGATCCGGGAACAGGCGCGACAATCGAATATGCGGCGTGTTGCCGATCGTTTCGAGGACGGAGTGGGCTTTCATCAGGTTTCTCCCGTTGCAGATGTATCGTTCGTTCGTTCATCCAACTCATGCGGCGGGTCAAAGGTCCGCGTCGTGCGCAGGACGGGGAACAGCTGGCTCCAGATTGCGACCGTCGCCAGCGCGCCGACACCGCCGACCACCACAGCCAGAGCCGGCCCGATTACCGAGGCGAGGGCGCCCGAAAAGAAGTCCCCGCCTTCATTGGACGCGGAAATCGTCAGCAGCGAAACGGCGGACACCCGGCCGCGCTTTTCATCCGGCGTGTGCAATTGAATGAGCGATTGGCGGATGTAGACAGAGAACATGTCCGCCGCCCCGATGATGAACAGCATGGCCAACGATAGTGGCATCGAACGCGACATTCCAAAGACGATGGTCGCCACACCGAACAGCGCCACCGCCCCCAGCATCTTCGGCCCGACATCGGTTTTGAGCGGGCGGAAGGAAAAAAGGAGCGCTGTTAACGCCGCGCCGATGGCCGGGGCCGCGGCGAGCTGCGCCAAACCCGTCTCTCCCACCATCAATATATCGCGCGCATATACGGGAAACAGCGCGGTGGCGCCCGCGAGGAACACCGCGAACAAGTCCAAGGTAATCGCACCGAGCACCATCTTGTTACGGACGACATATCCCAAACCGTCGATGATTTGTCCGATCGGCCGTCTGGATCCGGGGATAGCGCTGCGGGGAACGTCGCCGATGACCGTCAAAGCCGCGATCGCAATACCGAAGAGAACCACGCTGACCGCATAGGGTGCAGCGGGCGCGACAGCGTAGAGATAACCCCCTATGGCCGGACCGACGATCATGCCGACCTGCCATGCGATGGACGACAACGCAATCGCATTCGGCAGGATCGCCTTGGGTACCAAATTGGGCGCAAGGGCGGACAGGGCCGGCCCCGCGAACGCTCGCGATATACCGAGCAGTACGGCGATGGCGAACAGGCTGGGCAGGGTGATCGCCTCCGTCCAGCTGAGCCAGCCGAGGACGCCTGCGCACACCAACTGTAGCGCCACGGTCAACCGTGCGACCGTGCGGCGGTCGAACCGGTCGGCGGCAAGCCCGGAAAACGGGGTCAACAAAAACAGCGGCGCAAATTGCAGCAGGCCGATCAGGGCCAACTGCCACGACGCCTGCATTTCGTTCAAACCGCTATCGCGCGCGATATTGTAGGTCTGCCATGCGATGATCAACAGCATCGCGTACTGCGCCAGCGTCATGCACAAACGCGACACCCAATAGGCGCGGAAGTTCGCAATTTTGAAAGGGTGCGTATCGGTCGCCATTCGCCGCTATTGGCAGGGCGCCGTTGTAATTCCAACCCGCGTTCAGCGGTCTTTGCGCAGACGTGGGTTGGGCTGGAGCGTGTCGATCATCGTCATGAAATCGTCAAGCCGGATGATACGTTCGAACTGCAGGCCGGCGCGTTGATCGCGGGTCCAGATAACGTAGGCTTCGATCCGGCCCACGACGGGCAGCCGCACGATGACGCGGTCGCCGCGCTGCGACACCGAATTGTTGTCGATCATGAAACCATGGGCGGAGATATTGCTGATATGCATTTGCACATCGCCGCGATCATGATGTTCGGCGATTACCGGGTAATCGACCGGATGCCGCGCCGCACGCCGCAAATCGGTGACTGATAGCTGTGCTCCGACACTCATGGTCGCCCGTTCCTTTCCGCTTACCTGAAGGGTCTTCATTGGGCGGGAAAGGCTGATATTCGGTAAAGTTTTATGTACCACATCGGGACGAAACCGGGCTTTTGGGTAGGTTACCGGCTCACGATGGCATGTTTCTTCTTACCAAGGCTGAGTTTCATCTCCGTGTCGAGATCGGGCAAAACGACAAACGCCTGATCGTCCACCACTGTTTCATCGAGCTTAACGGCGCCTTCCGCAATTTTACGTTTCGCTTCCTTGCCGGAACCTGCAAAACCGAGTTCGGTCAACGCTGCCACGATACGCATGCCTTCGGCGCCAACGGCCAGGCGCGGCAGATCGTCCCCTTTGCCGCTTCCATCAAAGGTTTGCGCGGCGGTCTGCGCGGCGGAGACGGCCGCATCCTCGCCCCGGACCAGTTCGGTAACGGCATTGGCCAGCACAATCTTCGCTTCGTTGATAGCGCCGCCCTCCAACGCTGCGAGTTCCGCGATCCGATCCAGGGGAAGATCGGTAAACAGTCGCAAAAACCGTCCGACGTCGCGATCGTCCACGTTGCGCCAATATTGCCAAAAATCGTAGGCCGACAATCGATCCTCGTTCAACCAGACGGCCCCGCCCGCGGTCTTCCCCATTTTGGCACCGTCCGCCGTCGTCAGCAGGGATGTGGTCAAACCGAAGAGTTCGACACCGTCCATCCGCCGGGCAAGCTCGACACCGTTCACGATGTTGCCCCACTGATCGCTCCCACCGAATTGGAGGCGGCAGCCATGCGTCTGCGCCAGAACCCGAAAATCATACGCCTGCAGGATCATGTAATTGAATTCGAGGAAGGTCAGCGGCCGCTCGCGATCGAGCCGGCTTTTAACCGAATCGAATGTCAGCATACGGTTGATCGTGAAATGCGGCCCCACATCGCGAAGCATGTCCACATAGTTCAGATCGTTCAGCCACTGCGCATTATCGACGATCGTCGCGTCGGTCGGATCATCGCCGAAACGCAACAGGTTGGAAAAGCTCTGCGCAATCGATGCGATGTTGGTGGCGACGATGTCTGCCGTGATCATCTGACGGCTGCGATCCTTGCCCGATGGATCGCCGATCATTCCCGTGCCACCGCCCATGACCGCGATCGGTTTATGGCCCGCCTGCTGCAGACGGCGCAGCAGCATGATCTGCACCAGATTGCCGACATGCAAAGACGGCGCGGTGGGGTCGAACCCGATATAGCCGGGAACGATGCCGTTCACAGCCAACGCATCGAGCGCCACCGCGTCGGTGGCCTGATGAATGTAACCGCGCTGGTCGAGGACGCGCATGAGTTGGGATGCATATTGGCTCATGACCGCATGCCTTAGCGCCGCCTTGCGCCCTTCGTAAGAGAAATGACGCGGTATCGCCTTGCGGTCGAAATCGGACTGTCCGATAGGACGTTTCCATGCGAAACCTGATACGTCACCCCGATTGCCCGGCCGGCCCCGTTACAGCGGTATCTGCTGCCATCGAACCGACGCCCGAGGGCTGCCGGGCGGATTTCCGCATCGAAGGGGAGATCGCGAAAATGCGCATCGATGCCGAAGCCAACCCGGAGCGATCCGATACACTATGGCGTACGACATGCTGCGAAGTATTCTGGCAACCGCAAGGCGGCACCGCGTATCGGGAATTCAATCTGTCGCCATCGCGGCGCTGGGCTGCCTATGATTTCGACGATATGCGAGAGAACCGGCAGGACGCGGAAGTCGGCGACATAACGATCGCGTGCCACCGAGAAGACGATGCGTTGATCCTGCGCGCCGAGATAAAAGATGCCCTCGTATCTCCTGCAGCTGTAGCCTTGAACGCAATCGTCGAAGATCAGGCGGGCAATCTGCAATATTGGGCGTTGGCCTTCGCCGATGGCCCTGTTGATTTTCACAGACGTGAATGCCGCACGTTGCGATTGGCAGGTGCGTTGTGAGCGTATCGTTCGGCATCGACCGCCTGCTCGGCGAACCGGAACGGTTGGCACGTTTGAAAGGGCGGCGGGTTAGCCTGATTGCGCATCCGGCATCGGTCACGCATGACCTGACCCACACGCTCGACGCGCTGATCGCCGCAGGCGTGAATGTCACCAGCGCGTTCGGGCCGCAGCATGGGTTGAAGGGCGACAAGCAAGACAACATGGTGGAAACCGCGGACGATACCGATCCGCATTACGGCATTCCCGTTTTCAGCCTGTATGGCGAGGTTCGCCGTCCGACCGAGGACATGATGTCGACCGCCGACGTCTTCCTGTTCGATCTTCAGGACCTGGGATGCCGTATCTACACCTTCGTCACCACGCTTCTTTACATGCTGGAAGCGGCAGCGAGACACGGGAAAGAGGTCTGGGTGCTGGACCGTCCCAATCCCGCGGGGCGTCCGGTCGAAGGCACCCTGCTGTTACCGGGTCACGAAAGCTTCGTCGGGGCGGGTCCGATGCCGATGCGCCACGGACTGACCATGGGCGAGATGGGGCATTGGTTCGTCGAGCGCTTCAATCTCGACGTGGCGTATGACGTCGTGTCGATGGCGGGTTGGCGGCCCGATGAAGCCGATGGTTTCGGATGGCCCCGGGATCGTGTGTGGATAAATCCCAGCCCCAATGCGGCTACCGTCAACATGGCGCGCGCCTATGCCGGCACGGTGATGCTGGAAGGCACCAATTTGAGCGAGGGGAGGGGGACGACCCGCCCGCTGGAGGTCCTGTTCGGCGCGCCCGATCTGGATGCGGCCGCTATTCGGGCCGAAATGCATCGCATCGCGCCTGAGTGGATGGCGGGCTGTGCCTTGCGCGTCTGTCATTTCGAACCGACGTTCCACAAACATGTCGAACAATTGTGCAACGGACTGATGGTTCATGCCGAGGGGCCGTTTTACGATGACCGTGCTTTCCGGCCCTGGCGGCTGCAGGCGCTCGCGTTCAAGGCCATCCGCAATTTGCACCCCGGTTACGACCTATGGCGCGACTTTCCATACGAATACGAGCATGACCGCTTGGCGATCGATGTCATCAACGGTGGTCCGGGCGTGCGGGAGTGGGTCGATGACCCCTCCGCACAAACCGGCGATCTCGATCAGGGGGCTACCGCCGACGAACGACTTTGGCGCCAAACGATCCAGCCTCATCTGCTTTACCGCTGACCTTTCATGTCATGTATATGCAACCGTTGTCGTACCCTTCGCCTTGCCGGACCGCATCGCGCCACCGATAGCCGCAAACCCCAGAAGCATCAGCGCCCAGGTGGCAGGTTCGGGAACCGGCGCGGTCACATCCACCGTATCGAAGGCCACGCTGCGCAGCTTGAAACCATCCCGATGGGTGTCGGGGTTGTCGAACGACGCACCGATAAGCCAGGTGTTGGCGGTATAACCATCGGGATTGACGTTGCGGATGCTGTTCCCGTTGGCCGAATTGGACGCGTAAAGATTACCGATCGCCCGCAGGCTTACCAGACTTGCGCCGTTCAATGCCGGTTGGCGGAGGAAATTGGTGGCTGTATTCGCATAGCCGATGGTCGCATCGGTATCGTTCATGTTGTGGAATCCGGTGCGAAATTCAGCGTCGGTCAAACGAACCATCCGATCGAATTGCAGGACGAGGAAATCCAGACTCCCGCCATTGTCAATCGTGTGCGAATCGCCCCGACGCCCGTTCAGGATCCCGGCGCCCTGGCTCCAGATGTTCAAAGGCGCGTTTCCAATCATGCCATTGGAAATCGACCAAGATGAAACACGGACATTCGTCGCCCCGTCGGAGAAGACCTGTCCTGCGCCGCTTTGACTGCCCGTTGATGTGAACACAATTTCAGCCGCCGTAGCGGGCGTGGCGAAAGCGGCGGCAAGAAAAGCGACGCTGCTGGCGATCGATTGAAATCTGGTCATGTTAACCCCTATTCGCCCTAACTCTGAAGCTTCAGAGCTTTCGTCCATGGGCATCGGGGTTCGAATTAGAGCCTATTCATCGGCGTGCGAGCGTCGCGACGGGCGGCGTTCTAAAAGGGGACTGATGGCCGATAAATGTTAACGGCGCGAAAGAATGCGGGGCTTCTAACCCTGTTTGCGGCTGAGTTCGCGCATCGCATCATCCAGCCCGTCCAGCGTCAGCGGGTACATTCGGTCGTTCACCAATTGCTTTAGCATCTTCGTGCTCTGCGAATAGTTCCACTGCTTTTCGGGCACGGGATTGACCCACACGGTGGCGGGGTAGGTGTTGGTGACACGCTTCATCCAGACAGCACCGGCTTCGTCGTTCATATGTTCGACGCTGCCCCCGGGATGGGTGATTTCGTATGGGCTCATCGCGGCATCGCCGACAAAAATTACCTTATAGTCGTGCCCGAATTTATGCAGGATGTCCCACACATTGGTGCGTTCCTGCCAGCGGCGGCGGTTGTCCTTCCACACGCCTTCATACAGGCAATTATGGAAGTAATAGAATTCGAGGTTCTTGAATTCCGTATTCGCCGCACTGAACAGTTCCTCGACCAGTTTGATGAACGGGTCCATCGATCCACCGACGTCCAGAAACAACAGCAGCTTCACCGCATTGCGCCGTTCGGGCCGCATATGGATATCGAGCCAGCCCTGCTTCGCCGTTCCCGTAATGGTGGCATCGAGATCGAGCTGATCGGGATTGCCTTCACGCGCGAACCGACGCAGCCGCCGCAGCGCCATCTTGATGTTCCGTGTGCCCAGTTCCTTCGTATGGTCGAGGTTTTTGAACTCACGCTTTTCCCATACCTTGACCGCGCGCTTGTGCTTGCTTTTGCTGCCGATACGGACGCCTTCGGGATTGTAACCGGAATGGCCGAACGGGCTGGTTCCCCCGGTGCCGATCCATTTATTACCGCCTTCGTGCCGCCCTTCTTGTTTCTCCAGCCGCTTCTTGAGCGTATCCATGATGTCGTCCCAATCGCCGAGTTTCTCGATCTCCGCCATTTCCTCGGGCGACAACATTTTCTCGGCGACCGCCTTCAACCATTCTTCGGGGATATCGACCGGATTTTGCCCATAGTCCGAAATGATGCCCTTGAAGGTCTTTTCGAATACCTGATCGAACCGGTCCAGCAACCCTTCGTCCTTCACGAACGTCGCGCGGCTTAGATAATAGAAGGCTTCGGGCGACTGTTCGATGACGTCGCGATCCAGCGCTTCCAACAAGGTCAGATGCTCCTTGAAGGAAGCCTGAATACCCGCCGCGCGGAGCTCATCTACGAAATCGAAGAACATTTCATAGCGCGTAGGATATTACCTCCGCTTTTGAAAGCCTCTGCCCATGCACCCCCTGTCGCCTGTTTCTTAACGCGATGGTTACCATGGTCCGCCATGGCGGTGTGCGTGATCTATGCAAGGGGGCACACGCCATGGACAATGTAGCGCTAAGGGAAAATGACGGAGAATCGATTGATCGTATCCCGGATAGCTGCGGGGCGGTCACCGTGGGTTGTGCGGAAGTCGCTGGTATCGTGCAATCGGTCATCGATTCCTCGTCCAGATTGCGCGAGGAACACCGTACGCTTGCCGGGACTGTATCGAAGCTTGAAGCCGATCAGCGGCAGGTATCCGAAGCCAGCGACGAAGCCCGCCTATTATCGGAACGCGCGATAGAGCGACTGGGGCAGGGCACCGATCTTATCCAATCCTCCCTCAGGCAGATTACCGATCTTCTCGAACTGGTCGAAACGCTGACCCAGCATATTACCGGGTTCGCCGGCGCCATGCAGCAGGTCCGCCGAAGCGCGCTCGACATCGAACAGATTGCCGAAACCACCAACATCCTCGCGCTGAATGCCACTATCGAAGCGATGCGGGCGGGCGACGCCGGACGCACGTTTGCCGTCGTCGCGGGCGAAGTGAAAAGCCTGGCCGGGGAAACGCGGCGCGCCACTGAGGAGATCGGAAAAACGATCGATACTCTGGGCCGTGAGGCGGAACAGGTGATCGAACAGATCGAAACGGGTGCAGAAGCCAGCCGGAATGCCAAATCATCCGTTGCCCAGATCGAACAGACGATCGAAGGGGTGGCGGAACTGGTCGAAGAGGTCGACCGCCAGAACGATCAGATCGCCCGGTCGACGGGCACGATATCGGGCCATGTCGGCGATGTGCAGGACGTGCTGTCCAGTTTCGATCGCGCAGCTCGCCACAACGAAACGAAGCTGGAAACCGCGCACGGTCAAATGGCCGAATTGGAAATCACCGCCAGCGGCATGTTCGACGCCGTCGTCAAAGCCGGTCTGGCCCCATCGGACAGTTTGATGGTCGATCGCGCGCGGGAACTCGCATCCGAAATCACGCGGATCGCCGAACAGGGGGTGGTTACGGGCGCCGTAACCATGGATCAGCTGTTCGATACCGATTATCGGCCGATCGCCGATTCAAATCCCATACGGTATCGCACGACGTTGAACGATTGGGCGGACCGGAACTGGCGACCGTTCGGCGACCGGGTGTTGGCGCAGGAACCCGGAATCATGATGGTCACCCAATCGGACATGAACGGTTATCTTCCGACCCATGTTAGCGATTACTCACACGCCCCCAACGGCGATCTGACGCATGATACCAGATTCTGTCGTAACGGCCGTATTCTGTTCGACGGTCAGGACGAAAAAGCAAAATCGAGCAACGATGCCTACATGATGGCCGTGTATCGACAGGAAGGCGATGGACGGCAGCATGTCGTCGTACGCAACGTATTCGTTCCGTTATATATCAAGGGTCGTCGATGGGGCGATTTCGAACTGGCCTATACGTTCGATTGCTAAGTGCTCCGTTCGCCCGGTTTAGTCATCAGCCCTTTCGCCGGGACATGAAGGCCAGCCGTTCGAACAGCATAATGTCCTGTTCGTTTTTCAACAGCGCACCATGGAGCGGCGGTATCGCCGTCGACGGATCCCGATCCTGCAGCACCTCCAGCGGCATATCCTCGTTCATCAGCAGCTTCAGCCAGTCGAGCAGTTCCGACGTGCTCGGCTTCTTCTTTAATCCCGGCACTTCGCGGATGTCGTAGAAAACATCCATCGCTTTCGACACCAACATCTTCTGGATATCGGGGAAGTGAACATCGATGATCGCGCGCATCGTGTCGCGATCGGGAAACTTGATATAATGGAAAAAACAGCGCCGCAGGAATGCGTCGGGCAATTCCTTTTCATTGTTGGATGTGATGACCACGATCGGGCGCT
>JBASAR010000034.1:0-2979 GCA_049650705.1 Pontixanthobacter sp.
GACGGCGGACAAGGCGCCGTTGCGCAGGTCATCCTCAACCGGGTGAGCCATATCGCCTATCCCAACAGCGTATGCGGTGTCATCTACCAGGGTTCCAACCGTCGTACCGGCTGCCAGTTTTCCTTCACCTGCGATGGCTCGCTGATGCGCCCCCCCTCTCCGGCAGGCCGCGCCCGCGCCCGGCGCACCGCCGAACGCGCGCTCGGCGGCGCAGTGTCCTCGGCAGTGGGGCGATCGACCCACTACCATGCAAATTACGTGGTGCCTTACTGGAGCTCCAGCCTGATCAAGACAGCGGTGATCGGCACGCATATCTTCTACCGGTCGCCCGGTCGGGCCGGAAATGACGCGGCGTTCCGGTCGCGCTATGCCGGGACGGAACCGGTTGTCGGTGCTGTCGCCTCCGAACCCCAGCATGTATTGCCTGAAACGGCACCTTCGCTTCCGACCTATAGTCCCCAAATGACAGATCCAAAGGTGATGGACGTACCGGAAGACAGCGCTAGGGCGCTCGACCATTCCGCGCTGCTCGATTACAAGTTCCGCGGAAACCAACCGCTGCCGTTGTCCTCTGTCGAGCCCAAGCTGGAGTCTGCCCTCGATGCGGCAAAAGCAGGAACCGGCAAAAGCGTGATTGATTGACAGATACAGAGGCAAACGTCTGGCCCTTAGCGCCATGCTTCGCCCGTTTCCTTCCCGGCGACACATCGCTACTGACACCAAATTACGCATGGCAAGGTGGAAATACATGAAACGCGCGCTGCTTGTAGCGACCCTGTTTGCAGGCACACTGGCTGGCTGCGGATCACCGGCAATTACGGATTATACAACCTCCCGGGATTCCCTGTTTTATCTAAAGCAGATCAAGCCTACCAAGGTTTCTGTTGGCGAGTTTCGTGGACCCGACAATTTTGACAAAGACGGGGGTCGCTTGCTCTGGGGTTGCGACTTGCCGTCAACCGAGGACGAGGCACTGGATATCGCGCCGCTGCTCTATCTGCGAGAAGCTTTTGTCGAAGAACTAACGGCCAGCGGTTCTCTTTCGGCTATTCCGGTTGAGCCGGAACTGAGCGGCATCGTCACGCAGATGTCTCTGGATAGGGACCTTGTGTTCGATGGAACATGGTCAATTGAGCTTTTACTCAAATCGTCAAACGGTGCCGAACTGCTCGTTCGCGAAGAATATGGTTTTGATATCGGAGCATTTTTTGGACCAACCCTTTGTCAGGAAGCCGTCAGGAATTTCGAGCCAGCGGTGCGATCCCTGTTGGAAAAAGCAATTCAATCACCTGATTTTCCTGCGTTGGTGAAGGCCAGTTAGCTTTCTAAGATGCTACTATCAGTTCGGTTTTTCCAGCTTTAGCGCTTCAATTTCGGTAGCCATCGCTTTTATTCTGCTGCGCCATGGCGGATGCCTGGATTTTGAAAACAGACTGTTTTGCAAGGGGCCATATCGTCGCCAGAAACGCAGTGCGGCGTCAGGAGAAAACCCCGCGGCATCAAGCAAGCGTATGCTAAGCCTGTCCGCCTCGAATTCCGTGTGCCGCACCAGGCGGCGCGACCGGCCATTTATATCCAGTACAGCACGATGTCCCAATATGTTGTGGGCAAGCTCATGCGCCAGAATAGCAGCAAGCTCAGCATCATCTTTGGCAAGGCTCACGATCCCGGTCGTGAGTACCACATTCGTTCCATCCGCATACGCGTTCAA
This sequence comes from Pontixanthobacter sp., assembly GCA_049650705.1. Taxonomy (GTDB): domain Bacteria; phylum Pseudomonadota; class Alphaproteobacteria; order Sphingomonadales; family Sphingomonadaceae; genus Pontixanthobacter. Next base: position 1,712 of record JBASAR010000034.1, read on the forward strand.
TTTTGATGATGGCTTCAAACTCACTTTATTTCGGCACCCAGGTTCGGCCTCGATCAGGATCGTTTTGTGTGCGGCACCTCTTTTGACAAGCAGGCGCGCAGAACCATCTTCAAATTCTGCTTCGATCTTTTGATCAACGATTTCTGAAAAACTTGTAGATGCCCTGTTCTTTTCGGCTGCTATTACGGGCAATCGGACACCGTCCACCGCCTCGACAATATCGCCTGTTTTCAAACCGGCTTTATCCGCGGGCCCACCTGAAGCAATCGCGAGAACACGCACTTCCCGATCAAGACCAAAATGTTTTTGCGCGGCGCTTCTAAACGGCGGACTGTATTGTGAAAGATGGTGAATTGTGAAACCAGGACGCGCTGCAACAGCAGAACAAAATTCCAACGATGCGATATCGATTTTGTGTGATATCGACGCGACCCGTTGATCAAAATTTGATATCACATTAAGCGCTAGTTTCTTCTGATCTATTTCTCGAGCATAAGCGTCTTTACCCAACAATAATGATATTATTATAAATGAAAGTATTTTAGTATGTTTCGCTCTTATTATTAGCATGATAGATTTATTATAATTTCTAATTTTATACATGGCGACTTTTGCAGTTTTGCTACCCTGCGATGGTACATATTCAAAACTATTTCGTGCAGTCTTCGCATATCGTTGAGGTGTCAGAAAGGGACTCTGTGCAAACTTGTGTTTCATTCGCGTACTTTGTTTAAAGCTCGCCATACTGTCGATCGACTGATGCTCAGCTCTTTGCAATTGCACTTGGCTTTATACCTTCGTCGCGCATTTGGCGAACTTGGCCGCATCGATACTCGGCTTGCGCCGCTTGTAAACGCCTTTGGCCTTTGCCTTTGAGATGCCTTCCATTTGCCGTTCGCGTCGCAGGTTGGTTTCGAACTCGGTAAATACCCCCAGTATGTCAAGAAAGGTTTCTCCCGCTGCTGTGGAGGTATTGATCGGCTGCTCGACACCACGAAGGGTTACTCCTTTGCCTTTCAACTCTCGCACGATATCCTGCAGATCGCCGATCGAGCGAGCAAGCCGGTCGAACCGGGTCACAACCAGCTCGTCACCCGACTGGATAAAGTCGAGAATGGTGCGCAGTTCGTTTCGGCCTTTGGTTGACATGACCCCCAGCTTTCCTCCAGCTGGGATTAGAGCCGAGCCGCGTTGTTGCGCATGAGCGCGGTTGAAGCAATGGGCTGCGTAGCGGAGCCCGTAGGGCGTAGCGAAGCAGGCCATTGCTT
>JBASAR010000035.1:0-59684 GCA_049650705.1 Pontixanthobacter sp.
AAGCCGCCCTCCCCTTCCTGAAACGCAGCGCGCCGGGATCGTGTTTGCTCAATACTGCGAGTGCGGCGGGTATCTACGGCACGCCGGGTTCGTCCGTATACACCGCGACAAAATTCGGCGTTCGCGGCATTACGGAAAGTCTGGACGGCGAATGGGCGGAACATGGTATTCATGTTCGGTCGATCTGCCCTAGCTTTATCGACACGCCGCTGCTGGAACATGCGCCGCATCACGGCAGCAATGAAGCCATCAGGACGCGGGTACAGGCCGCCGGTTTGGAAATAACGCCGGTCGAAGCCGTGGCGGAGGCCGCATGGGCCGCGGTGCATGGCAATCGTCTGCACACTTTGGTCGGAAAGACAGCCAAACGCATCGGGTTCGCCGCGCGCTGGATGCCGGGCCGCGTCCACAAGGAAGTGCGCACGTCGCTGCGTCCCTTGGGACAGTAAATTTACCGCCCAATGAAAAACGGGGCAGACTTGCGTCCACCCCGTTAATTTTCGCATATTCAAATCGCAGATTACATGCGGCGCATCGTGCTCGAATGGCCACCACCGCGTGCCAGGATTTCGTTGGCTTGTGCCATCGTCATGTTGGCATGCTTCGTGTCCACGGTGACAAGAATGCCGCCATTGTCGAGTTCACGCTCGTAATATTCGGCGTCCGCTTTGCCGACACCATGATCTTCCAACGCACCGGCTATGGCACCGGCTGCGACACCGACCACGGTGCCGGTCACGGCGGCCCCGCCGGTTGCGGCTGCCGCGATGGCACCTGCGCCGACCAATGGTCCTACACCAGGGATGGCCAATGCCGCTACACCGAGAAGTGCACCGATACCGCCGCCCAATGCACCCTTACCGATGACGTCCTTCGCCGCTTCGGCGCCGGAACCGTCGGTCGTTTTCGTTTCGCCGTCTTCTTTGGCGACGATGGAGACGTTGTCGTTGCTGGCGCCCGCTTCCTTCAATTCGCGAACGGCCCGTTCTGCACCGTCATGCGTGCTGAAGATGGCGTGGGCGAGGTCGGCGTTGTGGTTGGTCATATGTCTGTCTTTCCTATCGTTTCTATAGTCGACCAACGTACGATGCCGCCCCTCGTTCCACGATATTATTGCAGCAAGGCGTCGATCGCCGTGGCAAGATCCACGTCGCGCTGCGACAGTCCGCTGCCTTCCCCCGGCACGTCATGCGTGGTCAGCGTGATCTCGACCTTGTCGTACACGTTGAACCATTCGGGGTGATGATCGTGTTTTTCGGCCAAAATCGCGACGCTTGTCATGAAGCTGAAAGCCGACACGAAATCAGCGAATTCGAACCCGCACTCGATCGCCTTTTCATCGTCGCGCAAGGTCCAGTTCGGCAGTTGCGCCATGGTCGCGGCGCGTTCTTCTCCAGTCAGTTCTTTCACGGCCATCGGGCTTCCTTTCGTTTGCGATCATTCGATCGATTGTCGCGGACCGGCATCTCCCCTATCGCGCCTTGCGATGCAAGCGTGTGAACTTCGTGCGACGCACCTCAGCTGCCGACGAGGTGACAGAATGGTGTTTCGAAACCTGTCTTTCGCGGCACGAGCCGGCAATGCGTTGCAGATCGCGGGCCCGAACGGCGCGGGAAAATCCAGCCTGATGCGCATATGTGCCGGACTCCTAAGACCGGCCGAGGGAACGGTGTCGGCGCAAAGCGGCATCGGTCTGCTGGACGAACGCGCCGCGCTCGATCCAGACCTGCCGCTGGCGACAGCATTGCGTTTCTTCGCCCGACTGGATCGATGCGAAACGGTTACGGATTTCGCGCTCGAACTTGGACTTGACGATCTGCTGGATGTGCCGGTCCGCTACCTATCGACGGGGCAGCGCAGGCGGGCCGCATTGCTGCGATTGCATAACCAACGCGCCGCAATCTGGTTGCTCGATGAACCGCTCAACGGGCTGGACACGGACGGACAGGCGCTTCTGCTTCGGATGATTGAGAACCATCGTGCGAATGGCGGGCTGTGCCTGGTCGCCTCGCACCAGCCGATGGGCTTGCCCGACTTGGGAATGCTGCATCTGCCGGATTTCGCGCCATGATCGGCACGATGTTCCGGCGCGATGTGCGCAGGCTGTTGCCCGGCATCGGCGGCGGCAGCATTCTGCCGCTCCTGTTCTTCCTGGCAGTCGCGATACTGTTCCCCTTCGCAATCGGGCCAGACGCCGTGTTGCTGAAACGCACGGGCGGCGGCATCATCTGGGTGGCCGCCCTGCTCGCCGCCATCCTGCCCCTGGATCGGTTGATCGCGCCCGATCTGGAAAAAGGTGTGTTCGATCAGATCGAACTGCGCGGTATATCGGCGGAGGCCGTCGTTGGTGTACGAATGCTGGCCCATTGGATCACCTTTGCACCCATGCTGCTTGCCGCCACTCTGCCAGCCGCCGCGCTGTTGGGGTTGGAGGGTAGCACGATGCGTGTGGTCCTGCTGGGGCTTATTGCAGGGACGCCGGGTTTGGCCGCCATCGGCACCTTGATTGCGGCGCTTACGGCAGGCTTGCGGGCGGGCGCCGCCCTGTCGGGGCTGTTGCTTATCCCGCTGGCCGTACCGATCCTGATCTTCGGGGCCGGCAGTTTGGCAAGGCAGGATATGAGCGGGATCGCCCTATGCGCTGCGATCAGCCTGTTGCTGGTGGCGATCACACCGTTTGCGGGGGGAGCCGCGTTGCGCGCTGCGCAAGCGTAAGCCTACTCCGGCGTGCCGAGCGTTCTTTCCCGGGCATTCTCCACCGCTTCAGCATAGCCTTCATCATCCGGCCCGAGACATTGGCCGGTCACGCTGACCGTGCCGAACATGCCGCCTTTGTTGATCGCATCGCGTTCGAAAAAAGTTTTACCTTCCATCTCGCATTGCGCGACGGCTTCCGCCCGCACGTCCCGCATGGCCATTTCGACGCATCCGCCCGTGACGGCCAGCGTTCCCACAATCACGGCACGCTTGACCCATATGTTCTTAAGAACCTTGCAAACCCGCCCTATCGTAGGGTGGTTGATGGAGACCCGCCGGGCTGGTCGTAAAAATCTCATGCCCCGTTTCGGTGATCGCCAGCGAATGTTCGAATTGCGCGCTCAACGATTTGTCGCGCGTCACGGCGGTCCAGCCATCCTTCAGCATCTTGCCCCACGGTTTGCCGATATTGATCATCGGTTCGATGGTGAAGAACATGCCGGGCTTCAATTCCGGCCCCGTGCCCGCCTTCGCCGCATGGACGACTTCGGGCGCATCGTGAAACAACCGCCCCAGCCCATGCCCGCAAAATTCGCGCACGACGCCGTATCGATGCTTCTGTGCATGTTCGAGGATGGCCGCACCGATATCGCCCAGCCGATTGCCCGGCTGCGCCTGTTCGATGCCCAGCATAAGGCATTCATACGTCACCTCGACCAGGCGGCGCGCTTTTAACGGGACATCCCCGACCAGATACATCCGGCTGGTGTCGCCGTGCCATCCATCGAGCAGCGGCGTGACGTCGATATTGACGATGTCGCCATCCTTCAGCGCCTTCTCCGATGGAATGCCATGACAGATCACATGGTTGATCGAAATGCAGCAGCTGTGGGTGTAACCGCGATAGCCCAGTGTCGCGGGTACCGATCCTGCGGCCAACATCAGTTTGCGCACACGGTCGTCGATCGCCGCGGTGGTGACGCCCGGCTGCACCATCGATGCGATGTCGTCGAGAATGCCTGCAGCCAGCTGCCCCGCCGCGCGCATACCGGCGAAACCGTCCGCCCCATGCAGTTTGATCGTACCGTCGCGAATGACGGTCTCGGTGCCTTGAATTGTCTGATATTCGTTCATGCCGTTCGATGTAGCGCGCACCGCGGCGAATTGCGAGAGGGTATGAACCCGCGCAGAAACCGGGTGAAATCCGCTATATATACGCTATGTCGGTCGGCATGACGTATGCAGCAAAATCCATCGCCGAATGCCTCACCGCCGATCGCGGGCAGGACGCCATTGCCATCCATCTGGTTAAGGAGGATGGCTTCGATGCTTTCGCGGCCACGCTCGCTTCGGGGCAGCGTGCCGCACTGGCAGCACAGAAATTCACAGGTGCGGGTTATCAGGTCGGCATTGTCCCCGATGGCGAAGGATGGTTCGCGGTTGGCGGCGTGGCCGATCCCGACGACCTTTCAAGCTGGTGCCTCGCCAAACTGGCCGAAGAACTGCCGCAGGGCACGTACCGGCTTGCGGACCGTGATCCCGGCGCGGCGGTGCATGGCTGGCTGACCGCGCAGCATCGCTTCGAACGGTACAAGCAGGATGAAAAGGCACAGGGGCCCCGCATCCTCCTGACCGGGCGGGCCGGCGGGATCGATTTGGCCATCGCCGAAGCGCAGGCGGTTCTGCTGGTTGCCGATATGGTCAATACCCCTGCGGAAGACATGGGCCCTGCCGCGATCGAGGCGGAGGCCGAAAAGATAGCCGAGAGACACGGCGCGACGGTCACGACGGTCAAGGGTGACGCGCTGGAAACCGGCTATCCCATGATCCACGCCGTCGGTCGGGCCGCCACGCGCCATCACGCCCCGCGCCTCGTCGAACTGGAATGGGGCGAAGAGAACGCGCCCCGCATCGCCATCGTGGGCAAGGGGGTGTCCTTCGACAGCGGCGGGCTCGATATCAAATCCGCGAGCGGCATGAAACTGATGAAGAAGGATATGGGCGGCGCGGCCCATGCCATCGCATTGGCGGGACTGATTATGGAAGCTGGATTGAAGGTCCGCTTGCATCTGCTGGTTCCTACCGTCGAGAACGCCATATCGAACAACGCCTTTCGCCCGGGGGATGTTCTGCAATCGCGCAAGGGACTGACGGTGGAGATCGGCAACACCGATGCTGAAGGGCGGCTTATTTTAGGTGATGCGCTGACCAAGGCGAGCGAGAACGGACCCGAACTCATGATCGATTTCGCGACCCTGACCGGCGCGGCGCGCGTAGCGCTCGGCCCCGATCATCCGGCGTTGATGACCCGGCAGGACGATATTGCGGCCGCCTTGATCAGTGCCGGCCGTGCCCATGACGACGAACCATGGCGGATGCCGCTGCCCGATGCCTATCGCGAATGGCTGGCATCGGACATCGCGGATATGAACAATGCGCATGGCAACGCCTATGCCGGTGCCAGCGTTGCCGGACTGTTCCTCGACCGGTTCGTCGGCGACGGCATCGACTGGGCGCATTTCGACACCTTCGCCTGGCGCCCCTTCGCGAAGCCCGGCCGGCCCAAAGGCGGCGCCGCCTATGGATTGCGCGCGGCGTTCCACATGCTGAAAGAACGCTACGGTACGCGCTGAGGCGAAACGGCGGCGACTTGCCGCTTCCCGCCATAGCGGATATGCGCGCCCATCGGCCGTTTGTGTGCCGCCAATAGATTATGGCGATTAGGAACCCAATGTCGCGCATGGAAGCAGCGCCGGAATATGACGTGCCGTCGGGCGATCTGGGATTGAAGGGTCCTGTCGAGCGTCCTGCACCCGGCACGCTGCCATTGCGCGGCGATTTGGCGCATATTGCCCTGGCGACACGCTTCCTGGTGCCGCACTATGTCGTGCCGCAACCGTATCGGGTGAAGGATGACGGTGCGGTTATGCGACTTACACCGCAGCAGGATGCCGATATCGTCATGCGGCTCGATGGCGATAGCCTGTTCGAAGTGCTCGACCTTGCCGGTGGTTGGTATTGGGGCTGCGTGGGGCCGGAAGGTCCGAGCGGGTATATCGCGCAAGAGGCATTGGTCGCCCTGTCCACATGACGCTGTTTGTGTTCATCGACGGGGCCGAGGGAACCACGGGCCTCGAAATACGTGACCGGTTGGCCGATCGACCGGAATTCGTATTGCAGACCTTGCCGGACGATGTGCGTAAGGACGATGCCGCGCGGCGCGACGCGTTGAACGCATGCGATATCGCCATTCTTTGCCTGCCGGACGATGCCGCGCGCGATGCTGTTGCGATGATCGATCCGGAAGGCGAAACCCGCATCATCGACGCGTCGAGCGCGCACCGGGTGACACCGGATTGGACCTATGGTTTCCCCGAACTGGTCGGACAGGAAACGGTCGCCGGAGCCATGCGGGTCAGCAATCCTGGTTGCTACCCGACCGGGTTTATCGCCCTGATCGCGCCGCTGATCCGCGCCGGGCTCCTGCCGGCGGAATGGCCCTACACCGTCCATGCCGTGTCCGGCTATTCGGGCGGCGGCAAGTCGCTGATCGACCGTTTCGAACGCGGCGAACCCGACCTTGCCTTTCGCGCTTACGGTTTCGATCTGGCGCACAAGCACGGCCCGGAAATGAAGCATCATGCCGGCTTGTGCCACGGCGTCGTCTTTTCTCCGTCCGTCGGCCGCGCCTATCGCGGAATGATCGTGGAAGTACCGCTTCATCTGGGCGCGATCGATCGGAACCTGAAACCGGAACAGCTGCGCATGACCCTTACCGAATTCTACCGCGAATCGCCTGTCGTGAAAGTCGCCGCTGCACCGGACCCGGCAGAGATGCTATTGACCGACGGTGTGGAACCCGACGACGGCATGACCTTGCATGTATTCGCAAATACCGGCGGCTATCACGCGCGGCTCGTCGCCCGGTTCGACAATCTGGGCAAGGGCGCGAGCGGCGCGGCTGTGCAGAACCTCAATCTGATGGCAGGCCTGCCCGAACATACTGGCTTGAACCTGCCTGATTATCGGGCAAGCGCTGCATAAAAGGGCAGCACGATCGTCACGTGAAAAAGGCCCTTGAGCAGTGCTGGCGGTGCTAATTTGGAACTGGCATGCTTCTTGGATAGTAATGTCAGCAGAGACCGGCTCTGATCCGGTACTGGGCCGGTACTGAACCGATACTGGGGATTGGGGATACACGTGAAAAAGATCGAAGCGATTATCAAACCCTTCAAACTCGACGAGGTGAAGGAAGCGCTTCATGAAATCGGTGTGTCCGGCATTACCGTGACGGAAGCGAAGGGGTTCGGCCGGCAAAAAGGCCATACCGAACTGTATCGCGGCGCCGAATATGTCGTGGATTTTTTGCCTAAAGTAAAACTGGAAGTCGTCGTCAGCGACGGGATTGCCGACCGCACCGTGGAGGCGATAGCCGGCGCGGCGCAAACCGGGCGCATCGGCGATGGCAAGATTTTCATCAGCTCGATCGAAGGTGCGCTCCGTATTCGTACCGGTGAGCGCGACGACGAGGCGATCTAACCCTTTCTTACGCAACCACTGTTTCATCCATCCGATCAAGGAAAACCCTATGCCATCCGCAAAAGACGTACTCGACCAGATCAAAGATAACGATATCGAATGGATCGATCTTCGTTTCACCGATCCGAAGGGCAAATGGCAGCACCTGACAATGGTCGCCAGCGCGATGGGGGAGGATGAACTTGAAGACGGACTGATGTTCGACGGGTCAAGTATTGCGGGTTGGAAAGTCATCAATGAAAGCGACATGATCCTGCGCCCCGATCTCGACCGGACCTATATCGATCCGTTCAGCGCCACGCCGATGATGATTCTGTTTTGCGATATCGTGGAACCGTCCACCGGTGAATTGTACGGGCGTGACCCGCGCTCCACCGCAAAACGTGCCGAAGCGTTCGTCAAGGCTTCCGGTCTTGGCGATCAGATCTTCGTAGGCGCCGAAGCCGAATTCTTCATGTTCGACGATGTGCGCTTCGAAGATGGCTATGCCGCCAGCGGTTTCGCGATCGACGATGTCGAACTTCCGACCAATTCGGGAAAGGAATATGACGGTGGCAACATGGCCCACCGGCCACGCGCAAAGGGCGGTTATTTCCCCGTTGCCCCGGTCGACAGTGCGGTCGATATTCGCGGCGAGATGGTCGCCACGATGCTGGAGATGGGCCTGCCCTGCGACAAGCATCACCACGAGGTCGCCGCGTCGCAACACGAACTTGGCGTAACCTTCGCCAGCCTGCTCGAAACCGCCGACAATATGCAGATCTACAAATATGTGGTGCAACAAGTCGCCCATGCATATGGCAAAACAGCGACCTTCATGCCCAAGCCGATCAAGGACGATAACGGGTCCGGTATGCACACGCATATGTCGATCTGGAACGATGGGAAGAATACCTTCGCCGGAAACGGTTACGCCGGACTGTCCGATAATTGCCTGTATTATATCGGCGGCGTCATCAAACACGCCAAAGCACTGAACGCGTTTACCAACCCGACCACGAACAGCTACAAACGGCTGGTTCCCGGGTTCGAGGCACCCGTATTGCTCGCCTATTCCGCGCGCAATCGTTCGGCGTCCTGCCGTATCCCCTACGGCGCCGGTGAGAAGGCGAAACGGGTCGAGTTCCGCTTCCCCGACCCCCTTGCCAATCCCTATCTTTCAAGCGCCGCGCTGCTGATGGCCGGCATCGACGGGATCACAAACAAGATCCATCCAGGCGAAGCGATGGACAAGAACCTGTATGATCTTCCGCCCACGGAATTGGCCGAAGTGCCCACAGTCTGCGGTTCCCTACGCGAGGCCCTGGAGGCCTTGGAGGCCGATCACGAATTTCTGCTGAAGGGCGACGTGTTCAGTCAGGATCAAATCCTAGCCTATGCCGAACTGAAATGGGAAGAAGTAATGCGCGTCGACACCACGCCCAACGCCGTGGAATATGATCTGTATTACAGCATGTAACCGTACGCGGTTCCGACCGCCGATTTTGCCGCCATGGTCATTCGACCGTGGCGGCATTTTCATGGGTCTTGCCTGTGCATTGCACGTTCGCTCTTGCTACAGGCGTAGCATCGCAAGGTCCGTTACGAGAAAACCATGTCCAAACTGCTCAGCATCATTATCCCCTGCAACAACGTCGTCGGAAAATTTCATATCGTGGAGGGGCTGCGGACCATCGATTCCCCCGACGTGGAAATTATCTTCATCGAAGACAATTCGACCGACGATACCGCGGCACTGATCGAGAAGGAGGCCACTACCCTCAACGCGGATTGGCAGATGGAACGCGGCCGTTTCGGTGGCCCCGGCCCCGCGCGCGATCGGGGGGTGGCGCTCAGTTCTGGAAAATATTTATGGTTCGTCGATGCCGACGATCTGATGATGCCGCAGGCGATCATCGCGAACCTGACAGAGTTTCGGGAACGCGATCACGATTACTACGCGTTCGGCATCGTCAAATTCGTTAAGTCGAAGAATAATGCCCTGACAGCGGAAAAGGCATGGCACATGCCGACCACGGATGCCCAGTCCCTGTTCGAACGCATGCAACCGCTATGGATGTGCAACATCATATTCCGGCGGGATTTTCTGGACCGGTACGGGATCGGTTTCCTGCCCCACGTCTATGTCCAGGTCGATTTCTACATGATCGTACAGGTGCTCGTTCACGCGAAAACCTATCGCATTATCGATACCTACGGTTATGAATATCTGCATCATGCCAATTCGCTTTCGCACGAACCGATCCGCCCGCGTTCGCTGTCGAAATGGATTTCGACGATCCGCATTTTGGAATTCGTGGAGACCCATGCACCTGAGGAATACGCGACCTTCGACATCGCCGCACAGAAGATCGGTCTCGTTTACGATTGGTCACGCTATATCGAAAGCGGCCAGTACCGGGAATTGATCGAGGCCTTTCCCTACATCGTTGCGACACTGCGCCAGCATGGCCTCGAACGCCACATCGCGACGTTCCTCAATACCGGTTCGCTGCCGAACCGGATATTACGGCGATGCGCCTATTGGTACGCGCGCGCGAAGGCGATTTTCAACGACTATGATCTCGACAGTCTGAAACGCTATTATCTGGAAAAGGAACGCGCCAACGCCGCGTCGCCGATCGCGCGGCGATAAAACCATTTTCCTACTCGAAATGCCTGTGCCTAATACGGCAGCCTCGTTTTTCATTGTAGAAAGAGGCATGTCTTATGAACCGCAAACCCGTTTTCGATAGCGTACGGCATATGTTGGGCCGGGGGTTCCGGCACGGTGAAATCGCCCAATTGGATCGCGCGATCGACTGTGCGATCGAAAACGTGGAACATTGCGATCCTGTCGCCATTCGCGCCATCGGGCCAGCGGGCACTGCATTGATCAAGCAGTTCGAAGGTCTGGCACGGCTGCGAGACGACGGGCTGGTCGCGGCATATCCCGATCCCGGCACCGGCGGCGAACCCTGGACAATCGGATGGGGCGCCACGGGCCGGGGTATCACACGTGGTACCTTGTGGACGCGGGCGCAATGCGACACCCGGCTGGAACGTGATCTAGTCCGCTATGCCGACGACGTGTCGCTGGCGATCGGCGATGCTACGACAAGCCAGAACCAGTTCGATGCGCTGGTCAGTTTTCACTACAATACCGGTGCGATCGGTCGCGCAACCTTGACCAAGAGGCATCGCGCCGGCGAATGCGAAGCGGCGGCGTCGGAATTCGGCCGATGGATATATGCCGGCGGTCGCATCTTGAACGGACTTGTCAGGCGGCGAACCGCAGAGGCGGCGCTGTATCGCGCATGATGGCAGCTCAACGCGTCAATAATCACGGCTGACTTCCGCCACCACGCTTTCCCGCCCGATCGTGGATATGGAAGCCAGTAGCGAGAGCCAGCCAGTTACCCGGAATTCCGCTTCCGTCGCACTGTAACCGCGGCCATCGGTAATGATTTCGGCATAGAAGCGTCGCCCGAAATTCTTGCCCAAGGCCACACCCGTGCCGCGGCCCAAAGCGGGATCGGGTCCGACGATCCGCAAACGGTCAAGACCGATGGCGGTCCGAAGCTGGTTGATCGGATCGACATCCGCCCCGCCCCGCAAACTGGCGAGCGCGGTGCCCAATTGCAGCGCGTCGGTGGCGGACAGTTCGGTGATGGAGCCACCGAACAGCAATTGGGCGAGGATTTCCTCTTCGGGCAAAGCAGGTGTCGAGGTGAAACGGATTTCCGGCGATTGCGCGTTGCCCTGCACGATTGCGGTTACGTCCAGCCCCGCGCCTTCCGTTTCGGCGGCGATATCCACGCGGGGGTCGATCGGCAGGTTCGCATCGAAATCAATCCGACCGCGCGTCAGTTCGAAGCGGGTACCGGCGAAGCTGTAGATACCCTGGACGACCCGCGCCTGACCGCCGATGCGCGGATCGTCGGTGGTTCCCCGCACAATAATATCGGCCCGCCATTCGCTATCCAGGCCAAGTCCATCCACGTTGATGCGGTTGTTGCCCCGCGCATCGATCAGATATCGCCAGGGCTGACGGCGCGTGCGCGGGGGTGCGATATCGGGCGGTAAATTGATCTCGCGCGTCGGGATGCGGGGCAATTCGGCAGCGGCGGTTGCCCGGCCCAGCTGCCAGCTAGCGCGTTCAATCTCCACCCGCCCCGCAATCGTTCCGCCCAACCCGTTCGACACGATCCGCAAAGGACCGGTGATCGTGGCATCCAATCCGTTGGCATTGAGCAGGCGTGCGTTTCGGGCTGCCACACGAATGTCGATAGTCGGTCCTTTCGTTCCCAAACCCTGCAGATCGACGATACCGCTGCCGCTCACCGTGCCGTCATTAGCGGTCCGCCCAGCGAAACGGGTTATGCGCAGGCGCGATCCGGCAAAACTGCCGCGCGCGCGGACGTTGCGAATATCGGTACCGGACAGCGCGCTGCGCAATCGCAGATCGTCGCTCTTCATCGATCCACGCACGCGCGGGTTGGCCAGCGTTCCGGTGACATTAGCCGCGACGGCGACCGGCCCGGTCAGATCGAACGCTTCGATCGCCAACAGCCGCCAAAGTGCCGATGCCGGCCCGCCGAACCGTAATTGCGCGCGCAGGTCGCCGCGTTGCAATCGTGCTGCAATAGGACCGCTTTGCGCAAGATTGCCGATGCGCGCCTGCAGCCGCCCGCGTCGTTCGCCATCTTCGCTGATCGTCGCGCGCGCTTCCAGATCGTCGGGCGTCAATTGCGAAATCAGGGCCAGATCGATCGGACGCGAGGTCAGGACAAGACCGGATCGGGCGAGGTTTTCGACCATGAGCGTGGCGCTTCCGCTTGGCACGCCCCCCTGCACCGCATCGTAGGCAATCTTTCCCGACACCGTTCCACCTAGCCCGAAATCGGCAACCGCCAGATCGATCAGGGACAGCGGCATGTCGTCGAGCGCCAGATCGATCGCGGTTCGCCGTCCACCCAACTCACCGGCGATCAACGCCGCACCGTTTCCGTATGTCAGCAATGTCTGAGCCAGTCGCCAGCCGCCGTCGTCTTGCGCGGTGAAAACGGCCCGGCGCGGCATCGCGATACGCGCACCCCCGAACTCGCCGCGCGTGGCCAACGCGATGCGACCGGGCTCGATTGCCGCATTCGCCTGTAGATTGAAGCGGCTGCCACGGCGCCCCGCAAGCGATGCGGTAATGGTTCCGCGCCCGTTTTCGACCGCGCCCGCCGCTGCCAGCCGCCCGACGAACACGCCCCCCGCGCTGACCCCCTGCGCCGTTACGCTGCCCTCGAGCGTACTGATGCCGGACTTCAGGAAGCCGCGACCATCGATGTCGGCCGAGGCGATGGCGATGGGGCTAGCCCCGCCGAACCGGGCGTCGCGCGCGGTTGCGTCGATCGCGAAACCTTGCCCGCCATCGCGCGCTTCCAATGCAATCCGCCCATCGAGGCCGCCGCCGGCAAGGTTCAGATTGCCGTTCGCGCCCCCGGCGGCCAGCGTTATGTCGCCTCGCACCGCCGTCTCCCACACGTTCAGCCGGTCGATGGCGATACGCGTTGGCCCTCCGGCGGGGGCGAACAGGCTGAGCGAACCGTCGAATGGGCCCAGCGTGGATTCGCCCGAAGTCTCGATGGCGAACCGATCGCCGTCAGGCCTGATCGCAACCCGCACGTCCCGCAGTCCGGCGGTAGGCAAGGGATCGGCGAACACCAGTTCGGCGGTCGGTCCACTATCGTCGAGCGAACCTTCGACGGTGAAATCCCCATATTCGCGATGCACGCCCCGCCCGGCCAGCGTCGTCGTATTGCGCACGATCCGGCCATCGAGCACCGCCGTCAATTCGCGTGCGACCACGTTCACGTTGCGCAAATCGAGCGGGCTGCCCGCCCCGATCGACAGCACGCCGCTCGTCCGGATTTCCGGCCCAGCCAGATTGGCGAGCGTGCGGTTGGCGACACTAGCCAGCCTTGCATCGAAACTGGTCTTTAGCGCCCAGATGCCGCCCCGCCGGGTTTCGAAATCGATCCGCCCATCCCCGTTCAATAAACCGAAATTGGGCACCGCCAGCCTTTGTACGTCAACCGGCCCGGTCAATCGATAGCGCGCCGCCGCCAGATCGCCGCGCAGGTCGAGATCGGCCTGGATATCGGGAAAGTCGATCCGCAGGCTGTCGGATACAACACGCGTACCTGCAAGGCGGAGGGTCCCATCCAGCGTGCCGATGCGCAATTTACGATCGACGAAAGCGGCGTTGCGCACGATCCCGGTTGTGTCGACCGCGCCGATCCGGGCCGATAACGGTATGGTCCAGACCGCGCCATCATATGTCGCGACACCGCTCTGATCGATGTTCGCCAACACAACGTCCGCCGCGTCCAGCCGGTCCGCGGTTAGCCTGTGATCGATCGCGAGGTCGTCGAAAGCCCCCTCGGCCCTCCCCGATAAAGTTGCGCCGGTCATCCGGATATCCCGCCCGAACAGTTGCGGATCGCGAAGCTCGGCCTGGAAATCGAAGTCGCGTATCGCATTTTCGGCCAGATCGATTGCGCCGGCTCCCTTCACCTGCAGGCCCCGCCCGCGCAGCGCGATGCCGCCATTCCATTGCCGGTCGGCGAAGCGCCCGACCGCGCCCATCGCTACCCTCCGCCCCGCGGCGCGCGCACCGAGGCCGGTGAGCAGGTCCTGCGGTGCCACTTGTCCCTTGATTCGGTAGAGCCCGTCGGTTTGCACGATATCCAGGGCCGCCAAACGATCGCCGGCACGGTCGACGATCAGGTCGCCGGCCCATTTCGCATAATTGCCCCGTCCATCGATCTTCGCGACATAGCTTTCTTCGACGCCCAGCAATTTGGCCAGGACACCCCCGGCCTGCGCAGCATAGTCGAGCTCGACGTCGAACCGATCCGCGTCCGGACGGGCGTCGAGCAGAAGCGCCAACCGATCCCGCGCCCCCAGATCGCCTGTTGCTTTCACGAATGCCCGACCGCCGCGTATATCGATGTTCGCTGCGAAGCCGATCATGGGCGAAGCGTCGCCGACAATGCCGGGGGCCAGTACCAATTCCTTGATCCGGAGATCGCCAATTCGAATATCGAAGCTGGGCAGGATCGGTGCGTCGGGGTCGCCTGGCAATAATTCGGGCAAACGCGACAACCGGCCGCGCCGTGCAACAAGCGATTCGATATCAAGGCCGCTCGAGAACCATGCGAAGGGGTTCCAGTCGACGGCAACCTCTTCTAACCGCAGAAACTCTCCCTTCGGATCGCGCAGGACAAGGTCGGACAATATCGCTTTGTTATAAATGCTGCCTTCGATCGCGCCGATGGAGATACGCAACCCCGACGCAGGCTCAGCGCTTTCGATCCGGTCGGCGATCCAGCGTTTGCCCGGCGGGGTATCGAGCCCGGCGATCAGCGCCGTCAGCAGAAGAACGGCGGCGACAACGAAGCCCAGCGCCCATTTTACGACACGCAATGCGGTGCGGCGGCGCGACGATGCGGTAGGTTCTTCGATGTTCTCCGGGGCAATCGCGTCCATCAGAACGCCTGACCCAGCGAAACGTAAACGCCCACCGGATTATCGTTCGGCCCCGGATTGATCGGCACGCCGACATCGACCCGGATCGGTCCGAAGCCGGTCACGTACCGCACGCCGATGCCTGCCCCAAGCTTGATCTCATCAAGATCGGGCGTTGGCGACGTGCTGACGGAACCGGCATCCACAAACGGAACGACGGACAGGGCACCGTCGAAAAAACCGGTGGCGATGCGCGCTTCCAGCGAAAATTCGACGACCGAGCGCCCACCGTTCGGCTGGTCGGCGATATCGCGCGGTCCGATCTGCTGGAAGCCGTAGCCGCGCACGGACGATCCGCCGCCCGCGTAATAGCGGCGCGACGGGGCGATGTTGAAAATCTGCGTCCCCGGTATCGAACCCAACCGCGTGCGTCCGGCCATCACCACACGGTCGGTGACACGCCGGTAGTAGCTCGCATCAATCTGACTGCGGAGATAGAAACTGGTGGTGCCCTGGCTCTGCGAAATTTCGGGCGACAGCCGCCCGCCCAAACGGAAGCCGCGCGTCGGGTCGAGCAGATCGTCGCTGGTATCGATCAGCGCACCGACCGGCAGGGCACCGACGAAATACGCTTGACGCGGGCGGCGGATGCCGTTCACTTCGGGCGGACGTTCGTCGGTCGCGATGGCTTCGAACCCGAAGCTCCAGCTCAATGGTTTCTGGAACAACAGCGTGGACGCCTGTTCGTAGGATGCGACGAACGCGACCGACTGCGCATCGAACGCATCGCTGTCGATCGTGGTGGCGTAGGCATCGAGATTGAGCACCCGGTCCCGCCCGCCGAAATTGCTTTTGCGGAACGTGACCCCGGCGAGCTGTTCCTGCGTACCGACGATGCCCCTGAACTTCAGCGCACCTTCGGGTGGAAACAGATTGCGATGTTCCCAACTGGCCTGCAGACGGAACCCCTCTTCCGATCCGTAACCGATCGCGCCGGAGACGGTTCGTACAGGCGCTCTGGTCATTTGCACGTCCAGCGCGACCACGCCCGGTTCGTCGCCCTGCGGCGCCACCACTTCGCGCCGTGCGATCGACAGGGAGGAAATCAGTCCGGTGGCGGTGATGGCGCGCCGCAGGTCGAGCTGGCGGCTTCGCTGAAAAATGTCGCCCGGTTCGAACCGTGCGATGGAGGCGAGATGGTCGCCGGGAAGGAAGCCGGGTATCGAACTGGTCACTTCGCCGAACACATATTTGCCGCCGGGCGTCACCGGCAACGTCAGATCGCCGGTCGCAGCACGGTGATCGATCAGCAAATCGGATTCGCCGATCACGGCAAAGGGGTAACCGCTTTCCCCCAATGCGCGATCGAGATCGTATCGTTCCGCCGTAATCGCGTCGCTCGAAACGGGATCGCCGGTCGCAATTTCGAAAGTCGTGCGCAATTCGCCGTAATCCGGCGCCCGCGCCAGATCGCCCAGATCGATCGCGCCGATCCGATAACGCTGCCCCGGCAAAATATCGAACCGCACCTGCGCGCCGCTATCCGTATCGGGCGTCTCCCCCGCCGCCCCGGCCGGTTCCGCTACGACCGAACGAAGGATCTGCGCGTCGTAATACCCATAGACGCGCAGCAATTCGTTCAGCAATTGCTCGTCGGCACGGGCGCGTGCGCTCAATTGCGCGATATTTTCATCGTCCCCTTCCAGCTCCTCGATCGTCGACAGGGCTTCGAACCGAGACACGAAGGCCGTACCTTCGGGGAAAGCACGCTGGTCGGAGGGGAATGCCAGCACCAGTTCGTCGTTCACTTCCACGATCCGCGCATTGCGATCGGTCTGGGTGAAAGGAATTTCGGGTTCGGCGAATTCGATGACGTCCGTTTCGGCGAAACTTTCGAGTCGGTCCGGTTCGATTCGCGGTATCGTCAGATCGTCCGGCCAGTCGATTGCGATTTCGGGCATTTCGGCCATCGGGATGGTTTCGATGGCCATCGCATCATTATCGGCGAATTCGGCTTCCCCATCATCGCGTCCGATCTCGACACTGCTTTCGGCGTTGTCCTGGGACCCGTCGGCGGCGGCGAAATCGGGGTCGGCGGCAAAATCCGCGTCTCGTATGTCGGCGTCCAGCGTATCAGCCAATATCGGATCGGTCGGGAAGGACGCATCGGCTGGGCCGGCACCATCGCGGGCCCATTCTTCCGGATTATCGACCGCCGAGTCCGGGATGAGATCCTCCAACCGCTGCGGCACGTCCTGCGCCATGGCAGGGGCGGCGGTGGCAGACAGCAGTGCGACGCAAAGCGACAGCGTCGAGACGCGCCTATTGATTGATGCGGTAGTGGTCGGCCGCGCCGTCCTTGCTCGCGGTTGATGGGGCCCGATCACCACCCGTTGTGGCGGCGCTGGCATCGGCGATAAGCGCGCCCTGTTCGGCCCGCGACATGCGCCGCCATCCATCGCGGGTAAGCCGTTCAAGGGGGCGATACCGGATCTTGTAGCGCATCCGGTCCGATCCGTGCACCCAATAGCCGAGATAGACATAGGGCAGCCCCTGGGCCGCCGCGCGCTTGATGTGGTCGAGGATGATGTAGTTACCAAGACCGGATCGCGCCTCATGTTCGGGATCGTAGAAACTGTAGATCATGGACAGGCCATCCGCCTGCAGATCCGTCACACAGGCACCGATCAACCGGCCGGGTTGTCCGTTGGCCTGCCCCTCTTCCGCTGGTTCCCTATATTCGATGACCTGGCTATTAACAGGGGTGTGTTCGACCATGTCGGCATAATCGATTTCCTCCATTGCCGCCATGCCGCCGCCGGGATGCCGTACGGCGAGATATCTGCGCAGGAGTTCGAACTGTTCCTCGGTCGCCCACGGTCGCCGCTCGATGGTTACCAGATCGGCATTCCGGCGCATGTTGCGGCGCTGCGTCGTGCTGGGGGCGAAATCCATCGCGGCCACGCGCACTGAAATGCAGGCGTTGCAGCCTGCGCAGCTGGGCCGATAGGCGACCGTCTGGCTGCGGCGAAAGCCGATCCGACTTAGTGCATCGTTCAGTTCATCCGAATGTTCGCCCTTCAGTTCCGTGAACACTTTGCGCTCGTCCCGCCCCGGTAGATAGGGGCAGGGTGCGGGGGTGGTCACGAAAAAGCGGGGGAAGCGAACAGGGGCCGTCACGGGTCGATAAAATCCTTCGGAATGCATTGCATCGAACGATGCGTCGTTACGTTCCATGTTTATGACGCGAACGGACCTGCGGTAAAAGGTTTTTAACCATAAGCGCGGCGCGGTCGTCGCATCTTGTGCACAATTTCGTCCAACCGGGCGGCAACGTCCCGTTCTGTGTCAGTTGAGTTCCACTTGATCGACGCTGTAACCGGCAGCCTTCAACGCGCGGGTCAATCCGTCCAGCTGATCCCGGTCGCGCGCTTCGCATTCGATATCGGTAATCAGGCCCTTCGCCGGCAAATGGGTGAAAACGCGCTGGTGATAGATCTCGATGATGTTGACGTTGTGATCGTCGAACACCCCCATCACCTTGTACAAGGCGCCAGGTCGGTCCTGCAGCGTGATCCGCAGCCGCGCCAACCGCCCCGATCGCGCAAGATCGCGCAGCAGGACATTGGCGAGCAGGCGCGTGTCGATATTGCCGCCACATAGCACCAGACCGATATTCTTACCCGCGAACCGACCGGGATTGGCCATCACGGCGGCAAGGCCGGCGGCCCCCGCCCCTTCCACCACGGTCTTTTCGATCTGAAGCAGCAGCGACACCGCCTGCTCCAAAGCCGGTTCGGCCACCAGTAGTATATCATCGACCCGCTCGGCGATGATCTGCGACGTGAATGTGCCGGGCGATTTTACCGAGATACCTTCCGCCAACGAATCGCCGCCGCAGGGCAATTCGCGCCCGGTGAACCGTGAATACATTGACGGGTAGAGTTCCGCCTGGACGCCGATCACCTCCATGTCCGGTTTCAGTGCGCGCGCGACCGTGGCCATGCCCGATATCAAACCGCCGCCCCCGATGGGCGTCACGATGCAGTCGAGATAGGGCGCGTCTTCGAACATTTCCAGCGCCACCGTACCCTGCCCCGCCGCGACTACCGGGTCGTCGAACGGATGCACGAAAGTAAGGCCGCGTTCCTGTTCCAGCAGCAAAGCGTGCGCATAGGCATCGTCGTAGCTTTCCCCCTCCAGCACTACGTCGCCGCCGACGCTGCGGGTCTGCATGATCTTCACGATCGGCGTTGGCCGGGGCATGACGATGGTGACCGGCACGCCCAGTCGCCGCCCGTGATAGGACAAACCCTGCGAATGATTGCCTGCCGATGCCGCGATTACGCCGCGGGCCTTTTGCTCGTCCGTCAGTCGAAGCAATGCGTTGAGGGCGCCGCGTTCCTTATAAGCGGCGGTGAATTGCTGATTTTCGAATTTGAGCCAGATCTGCGCGCCGGTGATTTCCGATAGGGTGATGGAATGCAGCGTCGGCGTGCGAACCACCGCCCCCCCGATCGCGGCGGCAGCATCGCGAACATGGGCCAGGGTTAGTTTGTCGGCGGCATGTTGAGAAGGGGCGGTTTTCATGGCGCGTTAGCGTACCTGCAAAGCGGGGGTGCGTGAACCGCGTTAAGGTTTGGCCTGCCGATGCATTTGCTATCCGGCCGCCGCCCCCGATGCGTGGCACGCATCAATTGTGTTTGACGTCGCGATTGCGTAACCGGTCGGTATGACTGAACCGCTTCGTATTGCCTTTATCGGACTTGGCGTGATGGGCGGGCCGATGGCCGGTCACCTTGCTGCCGCCGGCCACCATGTCGTGGCCTATAATCGCACCCAGTCCCGCGCGCAGGCGTGGCTGGAAGAACAGCGGGACGGCGGGCACGATTGCGCCATCGCCGATACGCCCGGACAAGCCGCCGAAGATTGCGACATGGCCATGATCTGCGTGGGCAATGACGACGATCTGGCTGCGGTGCTGGACGGGAAAGATGGCGTGTTGTCCGCTCTGACCCCCGGGGCGATGCTGATCGACCATACGACCGTGTCGGCGAAGATGGCCCGCCAGGTTTACGATTCGGCAAAGACCGCCGGTATTTCGGCGTTGGATGCGCCGGTATCCGGGGGTCAGGCCGGGGCTCAAAAGGGCAGTCTGGCGATCATGTGCGGTGGCACTGCAGAGGCGTTCGCGCGTGCCCAGCCTATCATGCAGGCGTATGGCGCGAATATCGTGCATGTCGGCGGGCCCGGTGCGGGGCAGACGGCAAAGATGGCGAACCAGATGTGCATCGCCGGTACGTTGGCCGGCCTGGGCGAGGCGGTCCGCCTGGTTCAGGCATCGGACATAGATGCGGACAAAGTATTGCAGGCGATATCGGGCGGCGCGGCGCAAAGCTGGCAAATGGACAATCGCTGGAACACCATGGTCGCGGATGAATTCGATTTCGGTTTCGCGATTGATTGGATGCGTAAGGATCTGGGATATGCTTTGGATGAGGCACGCCGTCTGGGGCTCGAAAGCCCGACCACCCGAATGGTCGATGGATTTTATGCGGAATTGCAGGACATGGACGGTGCGCGGCAGGATACCAGCGCGCTGATACGACGCCTGCCGAAAGGACGGACAATATCATGAAGACATTCGCTACCCTGTTCGGCGGGACCGCCGCGTTGCTGGTGGGATCGCCCGTACTGGCCGATACGCTGGTCGACGATGTCGAAGGCATTACCATCGGCGTGGACGGCACACTCGACCGGTTCACGGGGCTGTGGATCGACGATGACGGGCGGATCAAACAGGTCCTGGATCGCGGCGACAAACGGCCCAAGGGCACGACGTATAAGCTGGATGGCGAAGGGCGGATCATGATCCCCGGCCTGATCGATTCGCATCTTCATGTGATGGGCCTCGGCTTCGGGGCATTGACGCTCGACCTTTCGGAAACGCGTTCGCTTGACGAGGCGCTCACCGCAATCGGCAAATATGCCGCCGCCAATCCCGATCGCCGCTGGATCATCGGGCGGGGCTGGAATCAGGAGAAATGGGGCATGGGCCGCTTCCCGACCGCAGCGGAGCTCGACCGAGTGGTCGCCGACCGCCCCGTCCTCCTCGAACGGGTGGACGGCCATGCGAGCTGGGCCAACGGCATGGCCATGCGCATGGCCGGTGTCGATGCCAAAACGAAAGCGCCCGATGGCGGTCGTATCGAACGCGGGGCCGACGGACAGCCCGATGGCATCTTCGTCGACAATGCGGCGGCACTGGTGCAGAATGTCGTGCCCGCCCCCTCCCCCGCAGATCGCGATCTTGCGCTTGCCAAAGCTCAAGAAATTCTGCTGCGTTTCGGCATTACCGCCGCCGCCGATATGGGCACCACGATCGAGGATTGGCAGGCGTTTCGTCGCGCGGGTGATACTGGCCGCCTCAATGTGCGAATCATGTCCTACGCGGCGGGGACTGACGCGATGGAGCTGATCGGCGGACCCGGCCCCTCCCCCTGGCTGTATGACGATCGGCTGCGGCTGAACGGGGTGAAACTCTATCTCGATGGTGCCCTGGGTTCGCGCGGGGCGTGGTTGAAAGAACCCTATGCTGACGATCCGGGCAATATCGGGCTTCCGCTCAAAACCGGAACCCAATTGCGCAATTTGATGAGCCGCGCGGCGCTGGACCGGTTTCAATTGGCGATCCATGCCATCGGCGACGCGGCCAATGCCGAAGTGCTCGACGCGATCGGGGAACTGTCACCAACCTATGAAGGCGACAGGCGCTGGCGAATCGAACATGCGCAGATCGTCGATACAAATGACCTCGCCAAATTCGGACAAAACGGCGTGGTGGCGTCCATGCAGCCGGTTCATCAAACATCGGACCGGTCGATGGCGGAAGCACGGCTGGACGAGGCGCGATTGGATGGAGCCTATGCTTGGGCGACAATACGCGAGCGCGGATCGCTGCTCGCTTTCGGATCGGATGCTCCGGTCGAATCACCCGACCCCTTTGCCGGACTGGCGGCCGCGATTGCGCGCACCGGACCCGATGGGCAGCCCTTTGGCGGATGGCGGCCCGAAGAACGCGTCACTCGCGAACAGGCCCTCGCCGGGTTCACGTCCGACGGCGCATTCGCCGGCTTTGCAGAAGGGCGCTTCGGCCGCCTCGCCGAAGGGGAGTACGCCGATTTTCTGTTCGTGGACCGGGATCCCATATTGGCCACGCCGGAAGATTTGCGGCGGACGCAGGTCCTCGAAACCTGGATCGCCGGTGCACAGGTCTTCGATGCCGAGTGATACGATATGTGGTGGCAAAGACACAAATCGTCGTGGATCGCGAACGATTGGGCCGAAGGCGCATCTTGTTCAGGAACTTTAATGTCTCGTTATGTGTATAGGTGACATACGACGCGTGATTCGGCGATGCGGATAGATATTGGCATTGGTAGAAGGATGGTCGAGTTATTCATTCACTCGATCGCGTTGGGGAGGTGTTACAATTCGGTCACATCTTACGATAAGAGACAAATGTTTGGGGTTGCCACTAATTCGTCGTCCTTCTATTGAAGCTTCGAACTCGGCAATAATTTTAAGAGAGCTCTAAGGAGACAGCATGAAGATCCGTACACTTCTCGCCGCAACCGCGGCAGTATCCATGGCGGCATCGCCTGCAATCGCGCAGGCCGATCGCTCCATCGCACCGGTTACCGGTCAGAACGCCCTCGGCGGTGATGACGGAGATGGCTCCGGTGTAGGCATCATTCTCGCACTGCTCGCTGCTGCAGCGATCATTGCCGGTATTGTTATCGCGGCCGACAACGACGATGATGACGCGCCCGGCGACGGCGGTGGCCCACTTCCGCCACCCCCACCCGTCAGCCCATAAGCTACGGTTACAAATTGAAAGAAAGCGGGGCCTTCGAGCCCCGCTTTTTTTATGCCTGACGTTGATAATCTAACCTTTTGATGTAAAGCGGACAGATCGTGATCTTCGACAGAAGGTCATTTCAGGCGGCTGGAAAATCTTCTGCCTGTGAGGTCGGTGGACGATCCGTCCCTATTCCGGTCGAGCCATCTGTCAGAAGAATGACAGAATCGATCGACTTTGTTCAATCGATGTCTTCAACACTTCTACCGATTTTATTCCGTCGAAGCCGCATCCTCATCCGTACTACGGCGTTCGCCGATCCGCATGATCAATAGCGATCCTTCGAACAACAGCAGTAGCGGGATGGCAAGCAACAATTGCGAACCCGGATCGGGCGGCGTGATGACCGCAGCGACGGCCACAACGCCAACGATAACATAACGCCTTGCATTGGCGAGTTGGGTTCGCGACACGATGCCCGCCCGGTTCAGCAACAACAACAGCACCGGCAACAGAAAACTAATGCCGAAAGCCAGGATGAACTGCATTACAAGCGCAAGATATTCGCCCGCCGCCGGCAAGGCTTCCAGCGGAATGCCGCCGGTTACACCTTCGAACCCAATGAACCAGCGAAACGCGGTGGGCATGACTACGTAATATGCGAGAGACGCGCCGGCGATAAACAGGATCGGCGTCGCGAATAGAAAAGGCAAAAACGCCTTCTTCTCCTTCGCATATAAACCGGGCGCGATGAACGCCCATAGTTGATTGGCGATAATCGGGAACGTCAGACAGAAACCGGCAAACAGAGCCACTTTGAGTTCGACGAAGAACGCCTCGTATAACTGCGTATAGATAAGCCGCCCCTCGCCGGGCGGGAAGGCCGCTTCCAATGGGCGCACCAGAAAACCGTATATCTCGTCAGCAAAGAACAGGCCGATGCCGAAACCGACGGCGAGCGCTAGAACGCAACGCACCAACCGCCCCCGCAATTCGACCAGATGATCTAGCAACGGGGCCTGCGTCTCGTCGATATCCTTGATACCTAAAGCCATAATCTAACGCGAGTCGGTGGGGGGCGGTTCGTCCGCCAGGGTTGCAGACGTGGGTTTGGCATCGCCATCGTGCGTAATCGATGCGTTGTCGCTTCGGGATTCGGCACGGGCAGCCAATGGTTCCACTTCAGCATCGTTACGCGCCGTTTGGCTATCGGCCATGATTCGCGCGTTCTGCTCTTTCCACGTCTTTTCCATGTCTTCCATCTCCGCTTCGCGCACCATGGCATCGAAGCCGGACCGGAATTGCGCGGATACGCGGCGAACCTTACCGACCCAGCGTCCTGCGATACGCATGGCCTGCGGCATGTCCTTTGGACCGATCACGATGATGGCAACCACCGCGACGACCAGCAATTCGATGGCACCGATATCGAACATGATCGGAGGACGTCTGGCCGCTTACGACTTGTCGGTAGGGGTTTTGATCTGATCTTCAGTCAGCCCTTCGGACACCGGTTTCGCGTCATGCACAGGGGGTTCGATCCGTGCGGTCGACTTGGGCGCGACCGCATCATCATCGTTCAAACCGCTCTTGAAGCTTTTGATGCCCTTGCCGAAATCGCCCATCATTTCCGAAATGCGACCACGCCCAAACAGCAGCAGGACGACGAGCGCGACGATGAGGAGTTGTGGCCAACCGATACCCATGGAACATGTCTCTTTTTATTGCGGGACTTTCATATAGGCATCATTCCCTCCCGTCGCCAGCAACTTCCGAAAGCGCGGCTTGTTCGCCCCGATTATGCGGAATGCGAATCAACCGAACAATTCGTTTCGCAACAGTTCGATTTTGCCCGACATATCGCCACCCGGTTCCGCCTGCCGCTGCCTCCGACAGCACGTTCAAACATTCTTGTGACATTTGAGCTTCGTTTTCTCTTCGATATTCGCACGGATCATCGATATCGATGCAGTGTCCCCTGCGCAGCAGACGGGCGATCCATCATGCGCGTCACACCGCTATGGACAGCAATTCGTCGCGATATGCGAGCAGCTGCGTCTTTTCTGGCAGAGCGTCGACCTCGTGATCGAGGCTCAGTGCGGTCTGCAGGCGGTCGTGCGCGCGCGTACTCATCTTCGGTAGCGTACCGGCCATGGCGCTCATATCATCCATCTTCGCCCAGCAATTCAGCACGATGTCGCACCCGGCGGCAATGGCGGCTTGGGCCCGTTGAGGCACGGTGCCCGAAAGCGCCTCCATGTCGATATCGTCGGTCAATAACAGCCCGTCGAAACCGATGGCCCCCCGTATCACCGTATCGATGATGGTGGGGGAAAGCGTGGCGGGGCGATCCGCGTCCCATGCGGTATACAACAGATGGGCGGTCATGCCGATGGCCGCGTGCGATAACGTACGGAAAGGCGCAATGTCGGTTTCCATTTCCCCGGCGGTTGCAGTCACGATGGGCATGGACTTGTGCGAATCGACGCTGGCGCGACCGTGGCCGGGCATGTGTTTGATGCAGCCCGTGACACCCGCTTTCGCCAGTCCATCCAGCGTCGCCCGCGCGATCGCCGCGACCTGCATCGGGTTATCGCCAAAAGCGCGATCGCCGATGACATCGTGCGCGCCCGACTGTCTGACATCCAGCGGTGGATGGTAGGTGACCGTGATGCCCATTTCGGCAAGTTCCAGACCCATGGCCCGCCCGTTCAGACGCGCGGCCTCGATCGCGCTGGATGGCGCGATACGATAGAGCCGATCGAAGGCCTCACCCGCCGGAAATGCCGACCAGTGCGGTGGTCGAAGGCGTGCGACACGTCCGCCTTCCTGATCGATCGATACAAGCAGCCGATCGCGTCCGTGCAACGCCCGCAAACTGTCGGTCAGCGCGCGTAGCTGTTCGGGCGTTTCGCAATTTCGACCGAAAAGAATGTAACCGGCGGGATCGCATTCGGTAAAGAATGCGCGTTCATCCGCAGTCAGGACGGGGCCGGACAGGCCGAAGATTGCAGGCAGCATGGTGCAGGTCCGTCGCAGGGGTTAGAAAGGTGCGCAAGCCCTATCGCACGAACCGGCGAACCTGCCGACCCCGCCCCTACCGGCGCGGAAACCGGCTACCGTTTGACTTGGCAGGCGATCCCATCGTTCTTCAGGTCATCGCAAAGACGGTTCGCGGCGCTTGCATCGCCCGCCATCGCCTGCAGGCGGTAAACGGTGCCGCCGTCGACCTGCCCTTCGACGATACGATGGCGAAAATCCTGCAACGCGTCGGTCTGTCCGCGCAACGTGGCCCATGCCGCAGTCGCGCCGTCGCGCGTGCTATAGGCACCGACTTGCACTGGAACACCGGTGACGGCAGCCCGATCGGCTTCCGTCGGAACAGCGGGTTTGGCAGGATCGGCGGGCGTGTCAGAACTGGTGGACGGGCGCGGGGGCTCGTCGGCGGCCAGACGCCCTTCGGTTCCCCGCCCCTCGCCCACTGTTGGTGCGACGTTGCCGGTGCCTTCGAAAGTCTGGCCGCCAGCGTCGGCGGGGCGTTCCCGGATCGGCCCTTCTGGTGCGGCGATGGTGGTTCCTTCAGGCTGAAGATCGGGATCCGCCCGGTCGCGCAGAAAATACCAGATAGCGGCGAGTATGAGAGCCAAGGTGACCAAACTCAACAGGACGAAGCCGACGATCCGACCGGTATCGACACCGGCCGGATCGTCGTCGTAATCGGTTTCGAGCCACGGCAAGGCGGCGTCGTCCTCGACCAGATCGAGGTCTTCGTACGGTTCGTGTTCGCGCGCTGCCGCAGCATTGAGATGCGTCGTGTCTTGATCGAACGCAGTGCGCGGGGCGGTATCCCCTCCCGTATCGAGATCACTATCGCGGTCCGTGGGGGCAGTCATCGTCCTACATCTCCTCGACGGCTTCGACACCCAACAGCGCCAGCCCATTGCGGATGACTTGCCCGATCTGGCTGGCCAGGAAAAGTCTTGCCCCGCTCAATTCGCCGTTCTGTGTCACGATGAAGCGTTTCTCAGGGCGATCGTTGCCGAGATTCCAATAGGCGTGAAACGATCCCGCCAGATCGTAGAGGTAAAAGGCGATACGGTGCGGTTCGCGCGCCTGGGCGGCAGCCTCCACCATACGCGGGAATTGCGCCGCCTGTTTGATCAGATCGATTTCTTCGGTGCCCAGATCGGTCAATGTCGCGGGAGATGGCGCGAAGCCTTCGGTCGCCGCCTTGCGAAGGGTCGAGTGGATGCGCGCATGCGCATATTGAACGTAGAACACCGGATTGTCCTTGGTCGCCTCCACAACCTTGGCGAAATCGAATTCCATCTGGGCCTCGGGCTTGCGGGTCAGCATGGTGAACCGAACGACGTCGCGTCCGACCTCCTCGATCATGTCGGCCAACGCGATGAAATTGCCGGAGCGTTTGGACATTTTGATGGGTTCGCCGGCCCGCATCAGTTGGACCATCTGCACCAGCTTTACATCGAACGGAATATCGCGATCCTGCCCCTGCGACAGTGCCGCAACGGCGGCCTTGATCCGTTTGACCGTGCCCGCATGGTCGGCGCCCCAAATGTCGATCAGCGCATCGGCGCCTTCCGCCTTCTGCATATGATAGGCCAGATCGGCCCCGAAATACGTCCACCGCCCGTCCGACTTCTTGATCGGGCGATCCTGATCGTCGCCGAAGCGAATGGAACGAAATAGCGGCAGCTCGACCGCCTCCCAATCGTCGATCACCTTGCCCTTGGGCGCTTCCAATATGCCGTCATAGACCAGGTCGTGTTTGCGCAACCATGCTTCGGCCGCTTCGGGTTTGGCGGCCGCCTGCAATTCGGCTTCCGACGCGAACACATCGTGATGAATGCCGAGCAAAGCGAGGTCGCTTTTGATGCGCGTCATCATCTGCGCCACCGCCTCGGCCCGGAAGATGGCGAGCCATTCGCTTTCGTCCGCATCCCTGTAACGGTCGCCCAGATCGGCGGCGAGCGCCTCGCCGACGGGAACCAGATACTCGCCGGGATACAAACCTTCCGGCATGTCGGCGGTTGGTTCGCCCAGCGCCTCGCGATATCGATGGTGGACGGACCGGGCCAGCAGATCGACCTGGCCGCCCGCATCGTTGACGTAATATTCGCGGATCACCGCGTGTCCGGCATATTCCAGCAACGCCGCCAGCGCATCGCCGACCACCGCCCCCCGGCAGTGGCCCATATGCATCGGACCGGTTGGATTGGCGGACACGTATTCGATGTTGACGCGCGTGCCCGCCCCCATCTTCGATCGTCCGTAGTCCGTTCCCAACTCGCCGATCGCCGCGAGTTCGCGCAACCAGGCGGCGTCGGACAGTCGGACATTGATGAAGCCCGGTCCGGCAATCTCGGCCACGGTAACATCGGCGTCTGCGCTCAATTTCTCGGTAATTTTGCCCGCCAAATCGCGCGGGTTCGTCTTTGCCTGTTTGGCCAGTACCATTGCTGCGTTGGTGGACAGATCGCCATGCGCCGGATCGCGTGGGGGCTCCACCGTCACATTGTCGTGCGACGTTTGCGGCGGCAAAGCGCCTTCCATTTCCAGCGCGTCGAGAACGGCATCGACCTTCGCTGCGAAAGTCGCATGGATCGTATGGGCGTGTGTGTCTTCAACCATGCCCGCGCGACTAGCTTAATCGCACGAAATCGCAAGGTTCGTGAACGGCGGTAAGTCCGGCGTTACCGGGTGGCGTTGTAGGCCAGCTGTTCCTGTGTCAGCTGAAAACCGATCAGCAATTCGAAGGTCGCCCGTTGAACCGCTGCGCGAACCTGCGGATCGGCCAGCGGATCGAGCGCGGCATCGGGATCGCCCGCCTTGCGCTTTCTGGTGATCTGTTCGCGGATGTCTGCCGGCAAAGTGGCGGCCGCGCGTTCGATGAAGGCGCCCGCCCGGCCCGTCGCCTGCGCGCGGTCCTGCCCGTCGGCGAAGGCAACGCGGATGGTGCCGATGCGTTTGGCCTGGACAGCCGATCCGCCCTGTAGGACGGTCGAATAATAGGGGATTTCGACGGTCCGCGCGCCGGCGGTATCGGTCCGGCGGGCGAGCACGTCGAACGAGGCCTCGCTATAGACCTTTTCACCCTGTTCGTTGCAGGTTGGGCGGACATTGGTGATGCTGGCCACTATATCGATCTGTTCCGCCGTCGTTGCGCCCGGGCTGCGGAAAGTGGTCACGTCGCCGGTGTAATCGGGCACGCCCACGGCGGGGCAGGCCGTACGGATCGCGGTCACGCCGACGCTCTGATCGATCACCAGATCGCCTTCGCTCGCGCATCCGACCAGAGCCAGTCCGGTCAGGGCAGCGGCGAATATTGAGCGGGAGGCTGTCATAAAAGGCGGTCCTTCGGATTGTCGGGGGCGATACCGGACAGGCAAAATACCGTTCCGCCACTAGCGGGGTGATGGCGTAAACGCTAGTGCGATGGTCATGAACGCTCCCTTGCACAACACAACGTCGGTTTCGCACGGCACGAAGCCTACGCTCACCCTGCTGATCGCCGCGCCGCGCGGGTTCTGCGCCGGGGTGGATCGCGCCATCGAGATCGTGGAACGCGCAATCGATCGTTACGGTGCACCGGTCTATGTCCGGCACGAAATCGTGCACAACAAATACGTCGTCGATCAATTGCGGGCCAAGGGCGCGATCTTCGTGGAAGAACTGGACGAGGTGCCGGACCATGCGCCGGTCGTGTTCAGCGCGCATGGCGTGCCCAAATCGGTGCCCGCGGAGGCGGATCGGCGCGGGCTCGACTATCTCGACGCGACCTGCCCGCTGGTCAGCAAGGTTCACCGCCAGGCCGAACGCCAGATCGAGAAGGACCAGCATATCATCTTCGTCGGCCATGCGGGGCATCCCGAGGTGATCGGTACGATGGGGCAGGTACCCGAAGGCGCGATGACCTTGGTGGAAACGGTGGGCGATGTCGCGGCACTGGCTTTTCCGACGGGCCACCCGCTGTCTTTCCTTACCCAAACCACCCTGTCGGTGGACGACACCGCCGAAATCGTCGCCGCGCTGGAAGCGAAGTTTCCGCAGATCGTCGGACCCAAGGCAGAGGACATCTGTTACGCCACCTCCAACCGGCAGGCGGCGGTCAAACAGATCGCTCCGAGCAGCGATCTGGTGCTGGTAATCGGTGCGCCTTACAGCTCCAACTCCGTCAGGCTGGTCGAAGTCGCAGAGCGATGCGGCACGGATGCCAAGCTGATCGGGCGCGCGGAAGAAATCGACCCCGCCTGGCTCGACGGGGTCGGCACGCTGGGGCTGACCGCCGGGGCGTCCGCGCCGGAAGAACTTGTCCGCGAAGTGGTCGATCGCCTGTCGCAATGGCGGCAAGTCGAAGAACACACGCTGGTCACGATGGAAGAGAAAATGGTGTTCAAACTTCCCCGCCAATTGATGGACTGATCGGGCGGCACGGCGCCCCCCTTCGCAACGCGCCATGGCCGTTTACACGCACCTTACCGCCGACGATTTTACCGCCCTGATCGCGCATTACGATGTTGGTACGCTGATCTCCGCAAAAGGCATCGCGGAAGGGGTGTCCAACAGCAACTGGCTGATCGAAACGACGCAGGGACGCTATATACTCACGATGTATGAGCGGCGGCTGGACATTGCCGATTTGCCGTTCTTTCTCAATCTGCTGGATCATCTTGCGGCGCATGGCTGTCCCGTACCCGCGACCATTCACGACCGGCAGGGCGCAGCTTATCGCATGGTCGATGGCAAGGCGGTCGCGCTCATCGAATTTCTTCCCGGCGTGTCGATCGAACGGCCAAACCCGCGTCAGGCTTACGCGGTCGGGCGAGCGCTCGCCGAATTGCATCTGGAGGCCGCCGGTTTCGCGATGGTGCGCGAAAACGACCTGCGTCCGGCGGACTGGAAGGTTATGTTGAATGCTTGCGACGATGCCCGGATCGACGGCATCGATACGCATTTGCGACCCGCGATCGACGGCACACTACCGCAGCTTATCGCCGAATGGCCCACCGACCTGCCCCTATCCACGATCCACGCCGATCTCTTTCCCGACAATGTCCTGATGATCGGAGACAATGTCGGGGGCCTTATCGATTTCTATTTCGCCTGCACCGATTTTGCGGCCTAC
This sequence comes from Pontixanthobacter sp., assembly GCA_049650705.1. GTDB lineage: Bacteria > Pseudomonadota > Alphaproteobacteria > Sphingomonadales > Sphingomonadaceae > Pontixanthobacter. Next base: position 30,744 of record JBASAR010000035.1, read on the forward strand.
GATCTGGCGGTTACCCATGCCGCATGGTGTTTCGATGACGAAGGGCATGTGTTCGACAGGGCGACCTCCGATGGCTTGATTGCGGGATATTGTTCCCGCCGCGCGCTAAGCACATCGGAATGGCGCGCCTTGCCCCTATTCGCACAGGGCGCCGCGATGCGGTTCGTCGCCACGCGAACCTTCGACTGGATCGACACGCCGGACGATGCGCTGGTCACGCGCAAGGATCCGATGGCATTCGTGCGCCGAATGGAATTCTACAAGCGCGCGGGTGGATCGGTTTTCAAACCGGTGGAAATACCGCTATCGGACCAGCCATGAAGAATATCGCGATTTTTACCGACGGCGCCTGCAAGGGCAATCCCGGCCCCGGGGGCTGGGGAGCAATTCTGCGAATGGGGGAACACGAGAAGGAGCTGTCCGGCGGCGATCCCGACACGACCAACAATCGCATGGAAATGACGGCAGTAATCAGGGCGTTGGAGGCACTGACCGAACCCTGCGCGGTCGATCTCTATTCGGACAGCAAGTACGTCCTCGATGGGATTACCAAATGGGTCCATGGTTGGAAGAAACGCGGCTGGGTCAATGCCAGCAAGAAACCGGTCCGCAATGCAGATCTATGGCATGCGATGATCGACGCCGCGGAACGGCACGAGATCGAATGGCACTGGGTCAAAGGCCATTCGGGCCATCCCGAAAACGAACGCGCAGACCGTTTGGCGAGCGACGAAGCGGATGCCGCACGGGATTGAAGCCTTCATGCGAAGCGCGCGGGTGAAAAGGTTTCAGCATCGATAGTGCCAACTTCGACCGTGCCGGCACCACCGATCAATTGCCGTGCCAGCAGAGATGCGGCTGCAGGGGCTGTCTGGATACCGAACCCGCCCTGCCCGGCGCACCAGATGAAGGACGGTTCGCGCGGATCGCGGCCATAGATCGGCAGACGATCAGGCGCGAAACTGCGCAACCCCGCCCAGCGGCGTTCGACGTGATCGACGCGCCAGTTCATGACCGTTTCCAGCCGTGCGATCGCCTCCGCCACGGCCAGTTCTTCGGGCGCGCTGTCGCAGGGTGCCGACGGCGCCTCGTCATGCGGGCTGAGCCATAATTTGCCGTTCTCCGGCTTGAAATAAAACCCACCGCCAATGTCGAGGACCAGCGGCATATCAGCGGGCGGCGCCGGGCTCGTGCGGAGCTGGACGACCGTCCGCCGATAGGGTGCGATCGGGATAGGCGAAACGTCCGCCAATACCGCGATCTCGCGTGCCCATGCGCCCGCTGCATCGATGATTTGGTGCGCATGATATAGGCGGCCGTCCTGCGCCGCCAATGTCCACAATCCGCCGGATCGCGCGATAGACGTCAGGCGCGCGCCGGTTTCTAGCCATGCCCCCTTCGCCCGGGCGATTGCGAGATAATACGCGTGAAGCCCGCCGACATCGATATCCGCACAGCCCGGTTGCCATATCCCATCGATCCAATCGGCTTTGAGCCGCGGTAATCTGCTTACTAAAGCCGGGCGGTTCAGCCGCTGCAGGCGCGTTCCGGCGGGGCGGTGCTGCGCGATGTGACGGTCCAATGCGTCCCGATCGATGTCGCGGCCGACATAGATGGCCCCCCGGCGGTGGAGAAAACCGTTTTCATCTAGAAACGCTTCGGATGCGCGTGTCAGGGGTGCGATTGCCGGGCCGCCATAGGTTTCTTCCCAGAACGCGGCGGATCGGCCGGTGGCATGGTATCCCGGATGCGCTTCCGCCTCCACCAACGCGACTGTCGCATAGGGCGCGAGTTCCGCCGCGATACTCGCACCGGCGATGCCCGCTCCCACGATCGCGAAATCGAAAATCACTTCGGCGCGACGTCGTCCAGGAACCGGGCGATCGCCGCCATGGCCCGGTCGCGTACCGCGTCGACCTCACGCAGGAGCTCATGCCGGGCCTCGTCTCCGAACGCCAGCAACGCGCCATTGGGAAGGCGGTTCGCCGCGCGTTCGATGGCCGCCATATCAACCAGCCGGTCATTGGACGTGGCGATCAGCAGTACGGGCGTGTCGACCTGTTCGAGCAGGCCGGGCGCGAAAACGGCCCCCATGGAGACATAGGCCCGCTCCACCCAGCCCCAACTGCCCGGCCCCATGACCAATTGCGGGCGATGGTCGCGCCAAAACAGTTCATCGGCATATCGATCCGCATCGTGTGTCAGCAGGTTGATCCGGTCCAGTGGCATCTCGCCGGGTTTCTCGCTCCATTTCCAGGCCGGCGTGGTCGCCCCCCTCAACCGTTTCATCATACGCGCCGCGCCATGCATGATGCGGTGGGGCAACTTGGCACCGGTAAATTCCAGCATGGGGGCGCTCAAAATCGCGGCGGCCGGCGCGATACGCCTTTCGGCAAGCGCGCGCAGAACCAGATGGCCACCCATCGAATGACCCGCCACGATATGCGGTCCCGGTGTTTCCGTGATCCACTGCGCCCAGAACTGTGCGAGATCGTCCACCCAGTCGCCGAAATCGTCGACATGGCCCGTTATTCCGTCCGCGCCGAGCCGGCCGGACCCCGCCTGTCCTCGCCAGTCCGCACCCGTGACGTACCAGCCTGCCCGATGCCATTCATGCAGCGTTTCGAGATATTTTTCGTAAGCGTCGCCACGTCCGGGTAGAAACAGGATGGCCCCGCGCGCGTTCGAAACCGGCGCCCAGTCGATCCGCCGTATTGCGTGCCCGTCGCTCGCGATCCAAACACTTTCGCGGGCGGCCGCGGGAATGGCGCGCCGGTCGAACGTCTCGCCTGCCTGCGGCCGGTTGCGCGCCTCGCCTGCGTTCACGTGACTAATACCGCCCTCCTGCTCATGGTTACTATTTGGTAAGGCCTGCCCTGTAGCACGCCGTTCTGACGATCAATCGAAGGGGCGGTCATGGACGGGACGATGTTTCAATACGGTTTGCTGATTGCCTTGGCAATCGCGCTGCTGGTGGCGGCGTTCACCGATATGCGGCGGCGGCAGATCGACAATTGGCTGACCGGGGCCGTGGCCCTGACCGCGCCGTTATGGTGGTGGGCGAGTGACCTGGCCCTGTGGCCCGACGTCGCGCTTCAGCTGGGCGTTGCGCTTCTTTCCTTCGTCATTCTGGCGGGACTGTTCGCCCTGCGCGCCATGGGCGGCGGCGACGTGAAACTGATCGCGGCACTGGCGCTGTGGATCGAGCCCGAGCTTTTTCTGCGGTTGCTGATCGTGATGGCGCTGGTCGGCGGGGCGATGACCATAATTCTGGGCATGTACCACATCACGCGGCGCGAACGCGACAAGCTGAAAATTCCTTACGGCATCGCGATCGCGATGGGCGGTCTGTACGTGATCGGGGTGCATTATCTACCCCTCGCCACGATGGCCGGGACGGCGGGGTGAACCCGATTTTAACCATTCGGGCGGTAAGCCCGCAGCAATTCGAACACGCGTTTAGACATGCATTCAATTTGGGGTCTTACGACAAGACCATTTTAGGGGGCTAGGACAGCCATGGATAGGAAAAAACTGGTTCTGTTGCTTGGGGCGTTGATCGTTGCGATCGGCACAGCACTGGCCGCGCGGAGCATGTTTGCCGGCGCTTCGGCCCCGCAGGTGGAGGCCGCCGCGCCTCTGGCCCAGGGGCCCAAGGTTCTGGTCGCACAGCGCGGCCTACCGGTCGGCACGATCATCACCGCAGACGCCATCGGTTACCAGATGTGGCCCGAAGAGATGGTGCAGGACGCGTATTTCATCGATGGCGAGGCCGACATGACCCAACTGCTTGGCACCGTGGTGCGCCACCCCATTACCGCCGGTGAACCGGTGACACAGGGGTCGCTGGTAAAGCCGGGCGATCACGGTTTCCTCGCCGCGGCGCTCGGCCCCGGCATGCGCGCCGTGACGGTACCCGTATCGGCCAATACCGGCGTGGGCGGCTTCGTCTTCCCGGGCGACCGGGTCGATCTGGTCCTGACGCAGACGGTCAAGGGAGAGGGCGAGTCCCTCAAGGCTTCCGAAACCATCCTGAGCAATCTTCGCGTTCTGGCGACCGATCAATCCACGACGCAGGAAAAGAGCGAAACCGGCGATACCGTGGTTCGTGCCTTCCGCACCGTCACGCTGGAAGTGACCCCGCGCATCGCCGAAAAAGTCGCCGTGGCACAAACGATCGGCACGCTAAGCCTGTCCTTGCGGTCCATTGCCGACAACCAAAGCGAACTCGAAAAAGCGATCGCATCGGGCGATATCAAAATCCCCGACAATGCGACGCCCGAGCAGGAAGAGGCACTGCTGCGACGCGCCATGGCCCGCCCGATGGATAAAGGTGGCACCTACACCACCGGTGGCGACGTGTCGCGGTTCCAGCGGCGTACGAAACCATCGCAGCGCGATAGCGGTTCGGGCGGAAGCCGTACCGAATACGTCCAGACCGCTGCGCCCGAACAGCGCCGCGAACCGGCGATACGGGATGCAGGACCGGCAGTACCCGCTGCCCCCTCCGGCCCGATGGTCCGGGTGACCCGCGGCAAGCAAACCGAAGCCGTCCCGGTCGATCGGGGTGCAGGTTCCACCCCCGGCCAGATCCGGGAAGATTGAGGCCGTCATGCACACCGCGCACATTCACTCACGGACCCGTCCGGCATTCCGGGCCTACATAAGGGGCAATTCGATGAAACGCCTTACTGCAACATTGCTGATGGGCGGGATCGCCATGGCGCCGCTCGCGACCATTCCGGTTCAATCCGCCAATGCGCAATCGGTCGTCCGGCCCGCATCCACCGTCGTCCTGTCGATCGGCAGAGGCGAACTGGTGACCGTTCCCGGCGCGATGACCGATGTGTTCGTCGCCAACGATACGATCGCCGACGTGCAGATCAAATCGACCCGGCAGTTGTACGTGTTCGGCAAAGCGGGCGGCGAGACCACGATCTACGCCAGCAACGCGGCCGGCGATATCGTGTGGTCGTCCAACATCCGGGTTGGATCGAACATCGACAGCGTTGATCAGATGCTGAATCTCGCCATGCCCGAAGCCAAGGTCAGCGTCGCCACGATGGGCGTGAACACCGTGCTGCTGACCGGCACCGTGGCCGCCCCCGAAGATGCGTCCGAAGCCGAACGGCTGGTCCAGGCGTTTCTGGGCGAGGATGCGAACGTCATCAGCCGCCTCAAAATGGCGACACCTCTGCAGGTCAATCTGCGCGTGCGGTTTGCTGAAGTCAGCCGGTCGCTCGTCCGCCAGCTGGGGGTCAATCTGACCAGTATCGATACAACCAGCGGCATTCAGGGCGGTGTCGGCCAAGGGCGGCCGGGAACCTTCGCCGGCTTCCGACCGAATTCCGCCACGTCGGTCGGTGGCGAAGTTCTGGTTCGTGTACCCAATCCCGATTTCAACCCCGCATTGCCCATTTCCAACGGCAATCCGTTCACGATCGAAGTTGCGGGCAGTTCGATCAATCCTATCGCTTCGGGATCGACTTTCGCTTTGGCAGGCGAATTTCTTGGCCTCGATCTACTCGGGGCTTTGGATTTGGCAGAAACCAACGGGCTCGTCACCACTCTGTCACAGCCCAACCTGACCGCCCTGTCGGGTGAAACGGCGGATTTCCTGGCGGGCGGCGAGTTTCCCATCCCCGTCAGTCAGGGGCTGGGCACCACGACGATCGAATACCGCAAATTCGGAGTCAGCCTGGCCTACACGCCCACCGTACTGGCCAATGGCCGTATATCCATGCGGGTCCGGCCCGAAGTGTCGGAATTGTCAGCCCAAGGTGCGGTGACGCTGAACGGGTTCCAGGTTCCCGCCCTCACGGTTCGTCGCGCTGAAACGACGGTCGAACTGGGTTCGGGCCAGAGCTTCATGATCGCCGGATTGATGAGCAACAACGCCCAATCCTCGATCGACAAGGCCCCGGGTGTCGGCGACGTACCCATTCTGGGCAATCTGTTCCGGTCGAAGTCCTTCCGTAAGGGGGAAACCGAACTGGTCATCGTGGTCACACCGTATCTGGTGAACCCCGTGAACGATGGCGATATTCGTTTGCCGACCGACGGTTTTCGCACAGCAAGCGAGCTTGAATCGTTGATCGGGTATCAGGAACACAGCGGTGTGTCCGGCGCGCGGCGACCCGGCCCGACCGCCGTCGACAAGACAGCGCCGCCGCCCGCCATATCCACCGCCGATCCGCAGGGCGATCTGCCCGGCAACGAACCGGCCGCCCGCCGTGTCGAAAGCGGCGACGAATTGCGCAAATCGCGTGCCCCAGCAGCCGCGGCCGCACCCGGTTTCAATCTGAAGTGAGGAAGGCTCCCATCATGCCCAATAACCATCCCCGCACACTCGCCGGTGCCGTCGCAATCTCGCTCGGCCTGATGCTGGCCGCATGTGGCGGTATGCCGGACAATGGCAGCCTCAACAGCGTCAATCAGCCGGTAGTCGAACGCACCAATTACACGCTCGATGTGTCGGCCGGCGCAGGCGGGCTATCCATCCCCGAACAGCAACGCGTCTCCGGCTGGTTCGATGCGATGGACCTTCGCTATGGCGACCGCCTGTCGATCGACGATCCCATGATGAACGATGCGGTCCGCGAGAACATCGAAGTTTTGGCGGGACAGCGCGGCATTCTGGTGCAGGATGGAGCCCCGGTTACCGGCGGCTACGTTCAGCCGGGCAATGTCCGCGTGGTCCTGACCCGTTCCAGCGCCTCCGTGCCCGGTTGCCCGGATTGGAGCGCAAGTTCTGACCTCAATTACAACAACGCGACCAGCACCAATTTCGGCTGCGCGACGAACAGCAATCTGGCGGCCATGGTCGCCAATCCGGAAGACCTCATTCGCGGTCAGGCCGGGAATGGCGAGACGATCGTATCGACGTCCAACAAGGCGATCGGCAGCTATCGCGAACAGGCACCGACCGGAGAAGGCGGCCTCGCCGCTTCTGCCACCAGCGGAGGAGAATGAGCATGAACGCCCCTTGGAAACCCAACGGATCCGGCAATCGCGATCCATTCGCCGCCTTCATCTGCGACGAATCCGCGCTCGACGTGCTTCGCCCCGTCATCGTGGAAATGGGCTGGCAGCCGGAAAAATGCGCCAAGGGCGGCTTGCGCAATGCGGTTCAGTCCCTTTCGGTGGCGGCAAGCCCGAACATCCTGATGGTCGACCTATCCGAAAGCGGCGATCCCTTGAACGACATCAACTCGCTCGCCGAAGTGTGCGAGCCGGGCACGGTGGTCATTGCCATCGGGCAGGTGAACGACGTGCGCCTGTACCGCGATCTTCTGTCGAGCGGCATCCACGACTATCTGCTCAAACCCCTGTCGGCGGGCCAGCTGCGTGATTCGCTCAACCAGGCCCAGGCCGTGTTCAGTGCCCCCCGCGCGAGCGACCCCGAAACGGCAAAGCGCCATGTCTCGACCGCCGTGGTCGGAACACGCGGCGGCGTGGGAGCCTCCATGATGGCGACGTCGCTCGCGTGGCTGTTCAGCGACGATCACGCACTTCCGACCGCCCTGCTCGATCTCGACGTACATTTCGGCACCGGCGCCCTCGCCCTCGATCTGGAGCCGGGGCGCGGCCTGACCGATGCGATCGACAATCCTAGCCGGATCGATGGCCTGTTCATCGAACGCGCCATGATCCGCGCGAACGACAATCTGGCGATCCTGTCGGCCGAAGCGCCGATCAATGCCCCGTTGATGACCGATGGTTCGGCGTTCGTTCAGCTGGAGGAGGAGTTTCGCCAGTCGTTCGAAATGACCGTGATCGATCTGCCGCGCAACATGCTGATAAACTTCCCCCACTTGCTGGCGGATGTGAATGTCGTGGTGCTGGCGACGGAAATGACGCTGGCTTCCGCGCGCGACACGATCCGCATCCTGAGCTGGCTGAAAACCAATGCCAGCCATGCGCAGCCGATCGTGGTCGCCAACAAGGTACAGAGCGGCGTCGGAGAAATCAGCAAGGCCGATTTCGAAGCATCGATCGAACGCAAGATCGATTTTTCGTTACCTTACGATATCAAGGGTGCGGCCAACTCGGCCAAGCTGGGCCAAACATTCGTCGAAGCGAACAATTCGAGCAAGCCCACCACCGTTCTCAAACAGATTGCCGAACGCATTCTGGGTGCAACGGAAGAGGATCTCGACACCGGCGAACCGGCGAAGAAATCGTTGTTGGGCAGTTTCGATCTCAAATCCCTGCTCGCCAAGAAAGAGACCAAGAAAGATCGGGTACCGGCGCAATAGTCCACCGAGCGACCGTGTCCAATGTGGGGCACGACCATTCCGGTGGTGGAAAGCCGCTGCGAGGCCCCCTTTCGAAAGGCAGTAAACGCGTATGACAATCCTTCAGATCCTGTTGGTCGCCGGCGGCCTGATGACCCTGATGGTTCTGGGCTATGCGCTATTGTCCGGACCGAATGCGTATAAGGAAAGTCAGCGACGGCTGGATGCGCTGCGTTTTCGTCATTCGGACAGCACCGACAGCAAGGTGGAATCGCAATTCAAGAAAGCGATCGCGTCGCGCAAACCGCGGCTGCAGCACGCCGCCACCCAAAAGACGCGCAGCCAGACCCTTGCCATCCGGTTGGACCGGACCGGCAAGAACTGGTCCGTCAGCCAATATCTCTATGCCTCGCTGGGGTTGGCGCTGGCGATCGCGACGGTGGTCTATCTGCGCACGGGTGCACCGTTGCTATCGATGGGCGTGGGCCTGTTCGTCGGCGCGGGATTGCCGCATTTCATCGTGAATTTTCACATGAACCGCCGCACCAACAAGTTCAACGCGAAGTTCCCGGACGCGATCGAGCTGCTCGTGCGCGGTCTGCGGTCCGGCCTGCCGGTTACCGAAACGCTGGCGGTGGTCGCATCCGAAGTGCCAGGTCCCGTGGGGCAGGAATTCAAGGGCATCGTCGAACGGATCAAGATCGGCCGTTCGATGGAGGAATCGTTGCAGGAGACGGCGGACAGGCTGGGCATTCCCGAATTCAATTTCTTCTGCATCACCCTGGCGATCCAGCGCGAAACCGGGGGCAACCTGGCGGAAACGCTGTCCAACCTGTCAGACGTATTGCGCAAACGGTCGCAGATGAAACTGAAAATTCGGGCCATGAGTTCGGAATCGAAGGCGTCGGCCTACATCGTGGGTGCCCTGCCCTTCATCGTGTTCGGCATGATCTACTGGATCAACCCCGATTACGTAGGCGGTTTCTTCGAGGAAGAACGGCTGATCGTCATCGGTCTCGGCGGTCTCACCTGGATGTCCATCGGCGCCTTCATCATGGCCAAGATGGTCAGTTTCGAAATTTGAGCGGGGACCGATAATCATGTTGCAACAAGCTTCCGGCCCCACTTTGCTCGGCGTCGACCTCATCTTCATCGGGACCGTCCTGGTCGGCGTCGCCTCGCTTGCCGTGATCATGGCGATCTATGCGGCCGTCACCGTGCGCGATCCGATGGCGAAACGCGTGAAGGCGTTGAGCGAACGGCGCGATCAGCTGAAGGCCGGCATCGTCACGTCGTCGGCGAAGAAACGCACAAGCCTGGTCCGCAAGACCGACAAGACCGAAAAAATGAAAGACACGCTGGCCGGCATGAAAGTGCTGCAGGACAGTCAGGTCGCGGTCATTCAGCAGAAGCTGGCCCATGCCGGTATCCGCAACAAGGAATTTGCAACCTACGTCATTGCCGCCCGACTGGTCTTGCCTTTGATCCTGGGCGGGCTCGGGTTCCTAACGATCTACGTCATCGATTATTTTCCCGACTGGGGCAGTGCGAAGCGGATCGGTGCGTTCGCCGTGCTGTTGTTCATTGGCTACAAGGGCCCTGAAATCTACCTCAAGAACAAAGCGAAGAAGCGCACCGATCTTATTCGTAAAGGTTTGCCCGACGCGCTCGATCTGCTGGTCATCTGCGCCGAAGCCGGCCTGACCGTCGATGCCGCGTTCAACCGGGTGGCGAAGGAACTAGGGCGCGCCTATCCCGAATTGGGCGACGAATTCGCGCTGACGGCGATCGAACTGTCCTTCCTTACCGAACGTAAGCAGGCGTTCGACAATCTCGCCTATCGCGTCGATCTGGACTCGGTAGCCGGCGTGGTCACGACCATGGTCCAAACCGAACGCTACGGTACGCCGCTTGCGTCGGCGTTGCGGGTGCTGTCGGCGGAATTCCGTAACGAACGCATGATGCGCGCGGAAGAGAAGGCGGCGCGACTTCCGGCGATCATGACCATCCCGCTCATCCTGTTCATCCTGCCCGTCTTGTTCATCGTTATTCTTGGCCCGGCGGCCTGTTCGATCAGCGATGCGTTTGCGGCCAAACCCGGGGGCGAGTAGCCGGAACGACGATTGGGCGGGCTGTCGCGCATCGACGCCAAGGCCCGCCGATCAGCTCGCATGATCGCGCATGCGGGCCAGCAGATCGCGCAGCATCTGCTGCTGTTCCTGCGTCATCAGGGCCAGCAGATCGCGCTCCGCCCCCTTGGCCAGCGGGACGATCGCATCGTACATCGCCTGCCCCTCTTCCGTCAGTTCGAGATGGTGGGAGCGGCCATCGCGCTGGTTCGGCACCCGCCGTGCAAGCGATTTCGCCTCCAGCGATTTACAGGCGCGGTTGACCGCAACCTTGTCCATCAATGTGCGCGCTGTCAGCTCGCGCTGCGTTTGCGCCCCGGCATCGCCCAACATCGCCATGACGCGCCATTCGGTCACCTTGAGACCGAATTCGCCCTGATAGACGCGCGCGATCCGCATACTGACCGCATTGGATGCGACCGACAGTTGATAGGGCAGGAAGCCGGCGAGGTTGAAGCCGTCCTTGTCCATGGGTTATGATTTCACCTGAAACCGGTTCGCTTGGCAAGCGCAAAGCGGATGCGCGGTCACTTATATTGCGGCTCTTCCCACCATGGGTAGAAATCGGGCATGTCCTGCGTCACCGTGCCCGGGAAGTCGGGATCGCGTTTTTCCAGAAAACTCTGCACCCCTTCGCCCGCATCCTTCCCGCGGCTGAGGCGGTAGATCGCACGGCTGTCGATCCGGTGGGCGGCCATCGGATGATCGTGGGACGGCAGCCGCCACAGCATCGCACGGGTCATCGCGACCGAAACGGCGGAGGTGTTCTGCGCGATCTCCATCGCCAGTTCGCGCGCGGCATCCATCAGTTCGCCCTGCGGGTGGATGGAGCGCACGAGCCCCCCATCCTTCGCTGCCCGCGCATCGAAGATACGCCCGGTCATGCACCATTCCAGTGCCTGTTGATGGCCGACCAGTTTCGGCAGGAACCAGCTCGATGCCGCTTCGGGCACGATGCCGCGTTTGGCGAAGACGAAACCGTATCGCGCATTGTCGGACGCCAGCCGTATGTCCATCGGCAGTTGCATGGTCGCGCCCACGCCGACCGCCACGCCGTTGCAGGCGGCGATCAGCGGCTTGGTCGACTGAAACATCCGCAGCGTCAGCCGCCCACCCCCGTCGCGCACGAGGTCGTCGGAGAGGTCGGTAACCTCTTCCTGACTGGAGAACGGTTTCGCGCCATCATCGGGCGTCAGGTCGGCCCCGGCGCAGAAGGCACGGTCGCCCGCCCCGGTTACGATCACCGCACGGATCGCATCGTCGGCATCGGTTTCGTCGAACGCCGCGATCATTTCGCGCATCATGTGCCGTGTGTAGGCGTTCATCTTTGCGGGGCGATTGAGCGTGATGGTCGCGATCGGACCGTCTTTTTCCAGCAGGATCTGCGTGTAGTCGGTCATCATCGATCTCCCTTAAGCGTTCAGCCTTGGATACGCAAAGCTGAACCGATGGACCGGTGTTACACAGTCCTGAACCAGAAACCGCCGCCCGCCCCCGGCGCTTTAGAAATGCCACAAAGGGGGCGGACGGTCGTCGTCATAAATGCGAACCTACCCCATTTTCCGGCGGGTAGGAAAGCGGGTTCGGCATGATGTCAGCGCGGCGCCATGCGGATCGCGCCATCGAGCCGCACGTCCTCGCCGTTGAAATAATCGTTTTCGATCATCGTCATGGCGAGATGCGCATATTCTTCCGCATGACCCAATCGTTTGGGGAACGGGACGGAGGCGGCCAGCGCTTCCTTCACCTGGTCGGGCGCGGCATTCATTAACGGAGTGTTGAAGATACCGGGCAGGATGGTGTTCACCCGGATGCCCTCGCTCATCAGATCGCGCGCGACAGGCAGGGTCATGCCGATCACGCCGCCTTTGGATGCGGAATAGGCCGCCTGACCGATCTGCCCGTCTTCACCTGCGACGGACGCGGTATTCACGATGGCGCCGCGATTGCCGTCTTCGCTCAAGGGATCCAACGTCATCATACCGGCCGCCGATTTGGCGATGCAGCGGAACGTGCCGACCAGGTTGATCTGGATGATCCAGTTGAACGCATCCATCGGAAAATGGCTGATATCGCCGGTTTTGCGGTCGCGCTTCGCCGTCTTGATCGCGTTGCCGGTGCCCGCGCAATTGACCAGCACGCGTTCCTGCCCATGAGCGGCGCGCGCTTTTTCGAAGCCGGCGTCGACCGATGCATCGTCCGTCACGTTCACTTCGCAGAATACGCCGCCGATATCCCTGGCGACCGCTTCGCCCTTTTCTTCCTGCAGATCGAAAATCGCGACTTTCGCGCCTTTGGCGGCGAGCGCACGGGCGGTCGCTTCGCCAAGGCCCGAGGCACCGCCGGTGACGATGGCGGCTGTGTTCTTGGTAATCTCCATCAGTATTCTCTCCGTTTGTCCAAAAAAATTCGTTCGATCGCGCTACAGCGCTTCTACGATGGTCACATTCGCGACACCGCCGCCTTCGCACATCGTTTGCAGTCCGTATTTTCCGCCCCGCGCCTTCAAGGCGTGCAGCAATGTTGCCATCAGTTTGGTGCCCGATGCGCCAAGCGGATGGCCCAGCGCGATCGCGCCGCCATTCACATTCAGCTTGTCGGGGTCCGCGCCGGTATGTTTCAACCAGGCCAGCGGTACGGGCGCAAACGCTTCGTTCACTTCGAACAGGTCGATGTCGCCGATATTCAAACCCGCGCGTTTCAGTGCGCGGCCGGTTGCAAACAGCGGTTCTTCCAACATGATTACCGGGTCGCCGGCGGTCACCGTCAGATCGACGATGCGGGCCAATGGTGTGAGCCCGTGATCCTTCAGGAACTGTTCGGACACGACCAGCGCCCCGCTCGATCCGTCGCATATCTGGCTGGCACTGGCGGCGGTGATCGTGCCGCCTTCGCTCAACAGTTTGACCGACGATATGCTGTCCAACGTGGCGTCGAACCGGATGCCCTCGTCGATAGTGTGCTGTTCCTCGCCATCGGGGGTTTCCACCGTAATCGGCACGATCTCGGCATCGAACGCGCCGGCCTTCGTCGCGGCGATCGCCTTTTCATGGCTGGCAAGCGCGAACCGGTCGAGATCGTTCTTGGTGAAGCCGTGCTTCTCGACGATCATTTCCGCGCCCGTGAACTGCGACCATATGATGCCGGGGTATTTCTCCTCCAGACCGGGCGATTTATACATGCCCAGCCCTTCCTTCATATGGAAGGTCGCGGTGGAGCCCATGGGCACCCGGCTCATGCTTTCGATGCCGCTGGCGATGACGGCGTCCTGCGTGCCGGACATGATGGCCTGGGCGGCGAACTGGATCGCCTGCTGACTGGAACCGCATTGCCGATCGATCGTGACCGCGGGTGTGCTTTGGGGCAGATGCTTGCTGGCGAGGACCGCGTTGCGCCCGACCTGCATCGATTGTTCGCCCGCCTGGCTGACGCAGCCCATGACGACATCGTCGATCGCTTTCGGATCGACACCCGTGCGTTCGATAAGCGCGTCGAGCGACTTCGCCGCCAGATCGACGGGATGCACACCGGCCAGACGTCCGCCACGTTTGCCCCCGGCCGTCCTGACGGCATCCACGAGATAGGCTGTCGGCATATGGGCACATTCCCTTGTCTTGTTGAACGATTTCGAATTCAGAAGCCCGGGCGTAAGCCAAGCGACCGGCGACGGTCAAGCCGATGACGGCTCCTATCAAGATCGTCCCACCTTCGATCGGCGACCTTCCGCTGACCTCAAGCGCCCGGCTCGGTTGTGACAAATTTGCGACAGACAGGTTTCGAAATTGCAGAAATCCTATCCACCCGCTTCCAATTCGAGAACATATTCGACATCAGCAGAACGGGATGTAGGGCGCACACAGCTTCGCACTGCGATCAGCAAATTCATAACGGTATGTCCGCCAACAGGCGAAGGCATCTTTTCGGAAGGTTACACCGACTATGTTGAAGAACACACTTTTCCTGGCGAGCGGCGCTCCCTTCGCCCTCGGTATCGCGCTCTGCGCCGCTCCGGCAGCTGCACAAATTCAGCCGAGCGAGCAAAACGTCAATGAGAACGACGCTACTCCGCTGGCGGATGACATCCAGACCGTCGTGGTCACCGGATCGCGTTTCACCAACCCCAACCTCGAACAGTCGAGCCCGGTTGCCGTCGTGACCGACGAAGAAATCAATCTTCGGCAGCCGACCGTGGTCGAAGACCTGCTGCGCGAAATTCCCGGAGTAACGCCGAGCATCGGTGCACAGGTCAATAACGGCAATGGCGGCGCGACCTTCGTCGACCTTCGCGGCATTGGCAACAACCGGAACCTGACTTTGCTCAACGGCACACGCGTGGTTCCCGCCGATCTTCAAGGGCGTACCAACGTCGACGTCATTCCCGTCGCCTTGCTTGAGCGTGTCGACGTACTGACCGGCGGTGCCAGCACCACTTATGGCGCGGACGCCATTTCCGGCGTGGTCAACTTCATCACCAAGCGTGATTTCGAAGGCGCTGAGATTACCGCTTTGCAAGGCATCACCGAAGAAGGCGATGGCTCGACGCAGCGTATCGACCTTACCGTGGGCGGCAATTTCGCCGACGGACGCGGCAACGCCGTACTGAGCATCGGTTACACCGATCGCGATGTCGTAACGCAGGGCGCACGTGAGTTCTCCGAATTCAACCTGAGCTCGTTCTCCGGTAATCCCGGCGGTTCTTCCACCGCGGTTCCGACGGTCATCACCGTCCCCGGAACAACCAGCGGTACCTTGCAGGTGTCGCCGGACGGTAATTCCCTTGTACCCTTCGATCGGCCGTTTAACTTTAACCCGTTCAACATCTTTCAGTTGCCGCTTGAACAGTACCGTATCTTCGGTGCTGGCCATTACGAAATTGCCGATGGCATCGAAGCATTCGGCGAGGCGCTGTTCGTTCAGAGCACCAACTCAACCATCATTGCACCGTCGGGTACTTTCCGTAACGTGCTGACCACGCCATTGAGCAATCCGTTCCTCAACGCGGGTATCCGCAACCAGATTTGCGGCCTCGACACGGTAGCCGACGATCCGGAAAACCCCGCATCGATTGGCGTTCAGCGCCGTTTCTCGCAGGCGGAATGCGATGCTGCTGCTGTGGCAACCGATCCCGACGATGATGATTTCCGCACCGTCGACCTCGATTTCGGGCGTCGTTTCGTCGAATTAGGCAATCGCACCAACGAATACGAAACGCAGCTTTTCCAGTTCAAGGCTGGTTTACGCGGTGATATTACGTCGACGCTGCAGTTCGAAGTCTTCGGCGCCTACGGCGAAAGCGAAAACGACTCCTTCCAGTCCGGTAACGGCACGTTCACCCGTCTGCAGCAGTCGCTCTTGGCGACCAGCGCCGACGAGTGCCTCGACACATCCAACAATTGCGTACCCATCAATCTGTTCGGTCCATTGGGCAGCATCACGCAGGACGTTGCTGACTTCCTTGACGTCGGTAACCGTGGCGGTACCGAAACCAGCCTGACCCAGGTACAAGGTTTCGTATCCGGCGATTTCGGTTTCGCATTCCCCGGCGCGATCACCCCGCTCAGCATCGTGCTCGGTGGAGAATATCGCGAGTATGAAGCCAGCACATCTTCGGACCTTCTGACGCAGACGCCCGGCGAAATTCTGGGCAACGGCGCAGCAAGTCCGGACTCGTTTGGTACATATGATGTGAAGGAAGTCTTCGGCGAACTGGCTATCCCGTTGATCGAAGACAGCTTCATTCCGGAACTCACCATCCTTCTAGGTGGACGTATTTCGGACTATTCCACCACCGGCACGGAATACACATATAAGGCGGGTGCCACGGCCGAGATTTTCCCGGGCTTCCAGCTCCGCGGAAACTATCAGCGTGCAACCCGCGCGCCGAACATCTTCGAGCTGTTCCAGCCGCAGGTAACTGGTCTCGACAATTTCGACTCGGATCCATGTGCCGGTGCGACACCTGTCGGAAACGCCCAGCTGACTGCAATCTGCCTCGCGCAGGGTGCGCCCGCCAACGTTATCGGCAATATTCAGGTCGACCCTGCCGGTCAGGTGAACAACACTTTCGGTGGCAACCGCGACCTGGAAGCCGAAAAGGCGGACACGTTCACCATTGGTGCGATCTTCCAGCCCGACTTCATTCGCGGGCTCTCGATCACGGTCGATTACTTCAACATCGACCTGAGCGATGCGATCACCACGCCGACCATCGATTCCGTGTTGGCCAATTGTTTTGGTGATTTCCGTGAAGCTCCGGGCGGCAGTGCAACCGATCCTGCCTGTACGGACTTCATTCGTCGCAACCCCGCAACCGGCAACCTGTTCGGCAGCGTCGCGACGACGCCCGGGATCGTGACGGTGTTCAGCAATCTCGGTTCGATCGAAACCGACGGCATCGATCTGGTATTCAACTATCAGCGCGATCTCGGCCTTGCGAATTTGAACTTCAATTTCGCTGGTACCTGGACGAATTCGAATTTCTTCAACCCCAATCAGAACGATCCCGATGGCGGGTTCGAATGCGCTGGTTTCTTCGGCACGAACTGTGGATCGATTATTCCCGAGTTCAGCTTCAACCAGCGCACGACCCTTGGCTTCGACGGTGTCGATCTTTCGCTTCTTTGGAGGTACATCGATGGGGTCGAACTCGAAGCGTCGAATTTCAACGCTGCCGGATCGGCACCATTCCTCGATGAATTCGAATCGATCAGTGCGGAACATTATTTCGATCTGTCCGCACGCTTCGACGTAACGCCAACCTTCCAGTTGACAGCCACGGCATTGAACCTGTTCGACAACAAGCCGCCAATCGTCGGCAGCAACATTGGTTCGACGGCCTTCAACTCAGGCAATACGTTCCCATCGACCTACGACCCATTGGGTCGGCGTTATTCGGTAACCGCGAGCCTGACTTTCTAAGGCACGTGACCTAAACAAATTGAGGGGCGTCTAACCGGCGCCCCTTTTTTTGTCTGCCATAAAGGCAAAACCTGCAACATCGGATGAGCGTTGCGATCCTGCAACACATGGTTTCAATTTTATTGCAGCGGGATAAGGCACTTGCGCTAAACCCTGAACCTGGCGCAACGAGAAATACGTTAAGTCGTGGATTGGCCGAAAACCAATATCGGTATCCTCGTTCGGGTCGCCCTGCAGCTTCTGATGCGGGTATTTTGAGGGATTATATCATGAAAAAGTCTTTGTTTACGAGCGTCGGCCTTGCCGCACTGTCCTTTTCGGCATTCGCCGCACCCGCTTCGGCGCAGCTGATCGACGCCACGCCGGACTGCGTTGATAACGACCGTAACGGCGTATGCGACGATGACGAGCGCGTCACCGCCGAAGGCACCACCCCGGAAAATTCCAACGTGGTTACCATTACCGGTTCGCGTATTCGCGTACGGGAGGCCGACAGCCCCCGCCCCATCGTGACGTTGAACGAACAATATATCGAAGACCGCAACATCACGAACGTTGCCGATGCCTTGAACGAACTGCCGATCTATAACGGTTCGGTCACGCCCGCCGGTGCCCAGGGAACGTTCGGCCAGGGCGTCAACTTCCTCAATACCTTCGGTCTGGGTTCCAACCGCAACCTGACGCTGATCAACGGTCGCCGGTTCGTGAACTCCAACCCGCCAACGGTGTTCAACAACGCCGGCGCGGGTACGCAGGTCGATCTTAACGTCATCCCGACCATCCTGGTGGACCGCATCGAAACCGTCGCCATCGGCGGTGCCCCGATTTACGGTTCGGACGCCATCGCGTCGACCACCAACGTCATTCTTCGCACCGATTACGAAGGTCTGACCTTCACTGCGTTGTCGGGCATCAGCGAACGCGGCGACAATTTCCGCTATCAGATTTCCGGCGTGGCCGGCATCAATCTGCTCGACGACCGACTGAACCTGACGGTGGCGGCATCGCGCGATGAAGAAGACGGACTGCTTTTCAACGATCGTGATTTCTTCCGCCAAGGCTTCGGCACCTTGCGCAACCTTCCGTCCGAAGGTGCACGCGCATTTCGGGTAAATCCAAATCTCGGTGACGATGATGGCGGCGGCGTTGCTAATCCGGATGGCAACCCGCCATTCGCTCTGTTCCGGGGAGTTCGTATTCCGACGCTTTCCCGTTCCGGCCGTATCCAGGCATTCAATCCTGCGGAAGGCATTGTCGATTTCCAAAACTTCGGGTTGGGTGCGCTCGATTTCGACGGGCAGGGCCAGATCGTTCCTTTTAACGAAGGTTTCGGTGTCTTCAATCCGAATGGATCAGCGGCACGTGACCGCGTTGGCGGTGATGGTTTCGCCTTCAACGACTTTTCCCAGATTACCTCAGACGTCGAGCGGACGACTGTAAACGCTTTCGCTACCTTCGAAGTCGTCGACAACGTGGAAATCTATGGCGAAGGGACCTATTTCTTCAGCCGGGCCGATGAACTTATTCAGCAACCGACGTTCAATACGTCGCTATTTGGTTTTGGTGGCGTCTCGAGCCCCCTGCTGTTTACTACCGACAATCCCTTCCTAAGTGCACAAGCGCGCGACCTCCTGGAATCGGGGGGCGTGAACCAATTCTTCACTTCGCGCGCCTCGCTCGATCTGACCGATCCCACCGGTTTCGGCGAGAATGAGATCTATCGCGGCGTCGTAGGCGTCCGGGGTGAGTTCGAAACTTTGGGTCGTATTTTCAACTTCGACGCCAGCTACAACCGTGGCACGGCGGAAATCACCACCTTTGGTGAGCAGATCAACCAGCAGAATTTCGTGAACGCCGTCAACGTTACGCGCAATGCTGCGGGTAACATCGTCTGTGACGCAAATCCCGCGGTAAATGCTGCCCAGTTTGCAGGCGGGTTGACGCCGGTCGCCGACGCCAACTGCGTTCCGTTGAACACCTTTGGTGAAGGTGTACGTAGCCAGGCTGCCCTCGATTACATCACGCAGGATACTGTTGTTGTTGCCACGCTGGATCAGGAAGTGTTCAACGTGAACCTCGGCTCGACGTTGTTCGATCTTTATGGGGCCGGTCCGATCGGCTTCAACATCGGTTACGAACGTCGGACGGAAGAAGGCGAATTTATTCCTGATGATTTCACCGTCCAGGGACTTGGTCGGTCGGTGGGCATTCCCGCCGTCAGCGGCGATTACACCATCGACGAGTTCTTTGGCGAGGTTCTGATTCCTCTGGTGTCGCCAGACAATGATTTCTTCGTCCATTCGGCCGAGCTGAACGGAGCGATCCGTCAGGTCGACAACACGATCAACGGATCGTTTACGTCGTTCACGGCTGGCGGTCGTCTCGCGATCATACCGGACATCGAATTCCGCGGTAACTTTACGCGATCTTTCCGCGCACCCGCTATTGGCGAACTGTTCTCACCCCAGGGCAATGCGTTCGATACGGTCGATCGGCCTTGCCGGAACCCAGATGCGGGCCCGAACCCAGCAGTTCGCCAAATCAACTGTGCGGCATTCCTTGCACGTTTTCCCAACGCTAACGAAGATCCTTCTGGCGCGGCCACTATCTCGATCTTGACAGGCGGTAATACGAATCTTCAGAATGAAGAAGCCGATGCCTATACCTTTGGTGTAGTGCTTCAGCCCCGCTTCCTCGATCGGTTCGTACTCGCTGTCGATTATCTGAACATCAATTTGACTCAGCCTATTCAGTCACTGACTGTGTCCGATTTGGTCACCGGTTGTTTCGATAACCCAGATTTCGATACTTCGGACCCGGCGAATGGCAACGAGTTTTGCTCACGTTTCCGTCGCCAGCCCGAAGGGACGCAGGGTCAGCTTCCCGATGGCACGACGGGTGACATTGGCGGTTTCGTCATCAATGATCCGCTAAACCCTGGTGTGACCACCGGGTTCGTAAATGGGGTCGAACAGGATTTTGAAGGTATTCAGGGCGTGTTGTCCTACACTTTGCCTGATTTCCTAGGCAGCACAGGTTCGCTGGGTCTTACGGGTAACTTCCTGTATGTTCTCAACCGGGAGTTCAACGATTTGGGTGTGCTTACAGATCGAACCGATGGAACCTTCGGTGACCCGACCTTCTCGGCGCAGCTGAACGTTCGCTACACTCAGGATGACTTCGGTGCGTTGTTCTCGACGAACTTTACCGGGCGTCAGCTGGCGTCGCGGGACGACGATCTTGATATCGACATTCGCGAGTTCAATCGCCGTGATGCGTATGCAACCTTCAACACCTCGGTGTTCTTCGATGTAGAGGAAGATTTCCGGTTTACTTTCGCGGTAACGAACCTGCTGGATCGCAATTTCCAGGAAACGTATTTCGATGCGTTCAACGGGATCGAGGATGCTATTGGTCGTCGCTTCTCCGCCAGCGTGCGGGTTCAGTACTGATCGAAGCTGAAACGAATGAAAAAAGGGCTTCGGGAAACCGGAGCCCTTTTTTTTATGTCCATTCGCCGCATGCGTATGGCGGTATCATCGTATCGGGGACCGAGGCGAGATCGCCATCGCGCCGTGAGACGAATTCTCAGGCTGGTTCGATCCGCAGCTCCCCGTCGCCTTCGTCGATTGCCATGGTCGCGCCATCGGGGACGTCGCCGCGCAGGATCATGTCGGCGAGCGGATCCTGCAAATAACTCTGGACCGCCCGTTTGAGCGGACGGGCGCCATAGACCGGATCGTAGCCCACACGCCCCAGCCAACGGAGCGCCGCATCCGTCAGGTCCAGCGTGATCTTGCGGTCGGCTAGCAGGCGCTGCACCCGCTTCACCTGTATCTCGACGATCGGTGCCATGTGTTCCTGCGCCAGCCGGTGGAACAGGATGATGTCATCGAGCCGGTTCAGAAATTCGGGCCGGAAATGACCACGTACCACATCCATCACCTGCGGTTCGACATCGCCGACGCTTTGATCGTCGGTCATGTTGGCCAGATGCTGACTGCCCAAATTGGACGTCAGGATGATCAGTGTATTGGCGAAATCGACCACCCGTCCCTGTCCATCGGTCAGCCGGCCATCGTCCAATACCTGCAGCAACACGTTGAAGACGTCGGAATGCGCCTTTTCCACTTCGTCGAACAGGACGACCTGATAGGGGCGGCGGCGGACGGCTTCGGTTAAAACGCCGCCT
This sequence comes from Pontixanthobacter sp., assembly GCA_049650705.1. Lineage (GTDB taxonomy): Bacteria > Pseudomonadota > Alphaproteobacteria > Sphingomonadales > Sphingomonadaceae > Pontixanthobacter. The sequence goes on from JBASAR010000035.1 coordinate 52,220, forward strand.
TCTTCATACCCGACATAGCCGGGGGGCGCACCGATCAGGCGGGCGACGGCATGCTTCTCCATGAATTCACTCATGTCGATCCGAACCATGGCACTGTCGTCGTCGAACAGAAATTGCGCCAGCGCCTTGGTCAGTTCGGTCTTGCCCACACCTGTGGGGCCGAGGAACAGGAAGCTGCCGAGGGGGCGGTTCGGGTCCTGCAATCCTGCGCGGGCCCGGCGCACCGCTTTGGAAACCGCCTCGATCGGTTGGCGCTGGCCGATCACGCGTTTCCCCAAAACCTCCTCCATTTGGAGCAGTTTCTCGCGCTCCCCTTCCAGCATCCGCTCCATGGGTATGCCGGTGGCACGGGCGACGACGGCGGCAATGTCGTCCTGCGTCACTTCTTCGCGTAGCATCGCGTTCTCGGTCTGGTCGGAGGCTGCGGCAATCGCCTTTTCCAGTTCGGGGATACGCCCGTAGGACAGCTCCCCCGCTCTTGCCAAATCGCCCTCGCGCTGGGCCTGTTCCAATTCCAGTCGCGCCTGGTCGAGCTCTTCCTTCAGCCGGCTTTCCGCGTTGATCTTGTCGCGCTCGTTCTGCCAGCGGGTCGTGAGTTCGGACGATTGCTGTTCCAGATTGCCAAGTTCGCCGCGCAGGGCGGCGAGCCGGTCCTGCGAAGCCTTGTCGCTTTCTTTCGACAACGCGGACTCTTCGATCTTCAGTTGGATGATCCGCCGATCGAGCGTCTCGATCTCTTCGGGCTTGCTCTCGACCTCCATACGGATACGGCTCGCGGCCTCGTCCATCAGGTCGATCGCCTTGTCGGGCAGGAAGCGGTTCTGAATGTAGCGGTTGGACAACGTCGCCGCCGCCACGATGGCCCCATCCGTAATCCGCACGCCGTGATGGAGCTCGTATTTCTCCTTCAATCCGCGCAGAATGGATACCGTATCCTCGACCGTCGGCTCGTCGATATAAACCGACTGAAACCGGCGTTGCAGCGCGGGGTCTTTCTCGACATATTTCTGATATTCATCCAGCGTAGTCGCGCCGATACAATGCAATTCGCCGCGCGACAGCGCCGGTTTTAACAAATTCGACGCGTCCATCGATCCTTCGGATGCGCCCGCACCGATCAGCGTGTGCATCTCGTCGATGAACAGGATGATCTGGCCATCCGCGCCCTTCACCTCGTCCAGCACGGCCTTCAACCGTTCCTCGAACTCGCCGCGATATTTAGCGCCCGCAATCAGGGACCCCATGTCTAGGCTCATCAGCGTGCGCCCCTTCAGACTGTCGGGAACGTCGCCATTGGCGATGCGCAGCGCCAGCCCTTCGGCGATGGCGGTCTTGCCGGTGCCGGGTTCGCCGATCAGCGCAGGGTTGTTTTTCGTCCGGCGGGCGAGGATTTGGATCGTCCGGCGAATTTCCTCGTCGCGACCGATGACTGGGTCGAGCTTCCCGTCGCGCGCCGCCTGCGTCAGATCGCGCGCATATTTTTTCATCGCATCGTAGGCGTCTTCGGCGCTTGCCGTGTCCGCCGATCGCCCGCCGCGCAGATCGTTGATTGCCGCGTTCAATGAGTGGGGGTCGAGGCCCGCTTCTTTCAGCGCCTGCCCCGCAGTGGTCGTGGACGCGAGGCTGAGCGCAACCAGCAGCCGTTCGACCGTAACATAGCTGTCGCCCGCCTTCTCCGCGATCGTCTCCGCCTGATCGAGTACGCGGACCGCATCATTGTCCAGTCCCGGCGTCTGCTGCGCCCCTCCGCCGGATACTGCGGGTACCTTGGCCAAAGCCTCGTCGACCATGTTCTGCGCCATCGCTGCATCGCCGCCCGCACGTCCGATCAGGCCCGCTGCCATACCCTCGTCATCCTCCAAAAGCGCCTTCAGCAGATGCGTAGGGGAGATGCGCTGATGGTTGTTCCGAATGGCGACCGTTTGCGCGGATTGCAGGAAACCCTTGGCGCGGTCGGTGAATTTTTCGAGGTTCATGGGGTTGCGGCTCCTTCACGCGAACAGGTGTGTTAGGGAGATAGGGGACCATGACGGCTTTGCAACTCGCCCGCCGACGATCCGGTAGTAGCCCCATGATGCCGAAGAAATGCGTGGTCGTTTGACGTTTCGTATCGCCGCGCTAAACCCGCGATAAATGAAGGGGTTGGCATGAAGCGATGGTTGGTGGGTTCGGGTTTGGGGGTGGTGGGCCTCGTTGCCCTTGCGTTGATCGCCCTGATGACCTGGGAACCGCTTTTCGCCGAGCGCGGGCGTGCCTCCGCCGATCCCGCACCGCGTCTTTACACCGCCGAGATCGTGCGAAGCGAGTTCGGCGTACCGCATATCTATGGACGCACCGATGCGGATGTCGCTTACGGTGTGGCCGTGGCCCATGCGCAGGACGATTTCTTCACGCTACAGGACGTCATCGCTATGGCGCGCGGACGCTATGGCGCGATCGCAGGCGAAGAAGGCGCGCAGGTCGATTTTGCATACCATCTAATCGATGCGCGCGGCACGGCGGAACGGCATTACGGATCGCTACCGGGCGATACGCGCGCATTGTTCGAAGCCTATGCCACCGGCCTCAACGAATATGCCGCGGCGCATCCTGGCGAGATCAAACTGGCGCGGTTGTTTCCGGTGAACGGAGAGGACGTGGCGACCGGTTTCGCATTGCGGCAACCGTTTTTCTTCGGGCTTGGCAACATCATCGGGGATCTGGTCGCAGGCGAAGGGTTACGGCCGGAATTCGGACCGGCTATCAACGGCCCCGAACCTTTGACGAACGCACCGCGCATGATGGAGGATACGGCACAGGTCGGCCGGACGTCGGCCCTGCCCCTGCATATGGGCATCGACGGCGCGCTGGCCGGCAGCAATGCCTGGGCCATCGCGCCGGACAAATCGGGCGACGGCGTAACCCGCGTGGTGTCCAACGCGCACCAGCCGTGGCACGGCGGCGTTGCCTGGTACGAGTTGGTCGTCGAAAGCGGCGAAGGCTGGCATTTTGCCGGTGCCAATTTCCCCGGAAGCCCGTTCCCCTTCCTCGGCCATAACGAACATCTGGGGTGGACCAATACGGTCAACCGGCCCGACATGACCGATGTTTACCGGCTGGAGCTCGATGACAGCGGCACGCAATACCGCCTCGATGGCGAATGGCGCGATCTGGAAAGCGAGACGGTGACGCTTCCCGTACGCATGGGGCCGGTCGTGCTGCCGATCCGCCGCATCATCCATCGCAGCGTTCACGGGCCGGTCGTCGTAAACGATGATGGAGCCTTCGCCATCCGGTATGGCGGGATCGACAATCTGGGTCAGCTCGATGCCTATTACCGGCTGAACAAAGCGACCAACTTCGCCGATTGGCAGCGCATTCTCGCGCGGATGGACATTCCGTCCACCAATTTCATCTATGGCGACCGGGCGGGCAATATCGCGATGATCTACAACGCGGCGATCCCCGACCGGGCGGAGGGGCCGGACTGGCGCAGCATTCTTCCCGGCGACCGCAGCGATCTGATCTGGTGGGATACGGTCGATTTTGCCGCCATTCCCAAAATCATCAATCCGGCCAGCGGCTGGGTCTACAACGCCAACAACACGCCGTTCTCCGCCACCGGACCGGCCGACAATATCGACCCCGCCAGTCTACCGGCGCGCATGGGCGTGGAATTGAAGGAAACCAACCGTTCGCGCCGTACCGAGCAGCTGATGGCGCAATATGACACGATCGACCGCAAGACGCTGGAAAGCATCAAATACGATACCGGCTATCTGCGCAAAGGCTATGTCGCAGACATGCTGGACAGCGTCGCCGCGCTCGATCTGGACGACCGCCGGCTGCGGCAAGCGCAGCGGCTTCTGGCAAGCTGGGACTTGACCGCCGACAGCATCGGCGCGGGCGATGCCATCGCGCTGCTCATGATACGCCCTTGGATGAGCGCGGAATATCAGAACCAGAAAACGCCCGACGCGCGCGAGGAGCTCGTCAAGGCCGCCGAACACCTCGTCACCCATTTTGGCACCCTGACCCCGCCCATGTCCGACCTGTTGCGATTGCGGCAGGGGCCGGGGCGGGCGGGCCAACCCCTCGCCGTCGATCTGCCCCTTGACGGGGGCAGCGATACGTTACGCGCATCCACCCTATGGGATGTCGACGATGACGGGCGACTATCGGTACGACACGGCGACAGTTTCATCATGTTCATGGAATGGGAACCGGGGCGGCGGGTGCGATCGCAATCGATCCAGCCCTTCGGTTCGGCGACGACCCGGCCGGGCAGCGTGCATTTCGCCGATCAATCGGCGCTGTTCGTCCGACATGAATTGAAACCGGTGCATTTCTGGCGCGACGAGGTCATGACCAACGCGCGCTCTCGCCAAATCGTCTCAAACCGCTAAAAGCATACCATTGCAGTTATAAAACGGGGAAGTTTCCATGCGTATCACACCTGCCATTCGCTTCGCATCCGCCAGCGTCATCGCGATGTCGCTCGCCGCGTGTCAGACCACCGGGACGCAGCCGATGGCGCGTTCCGCCGGAATGGCCAGCGCGACCGACGACATGACAGTGATGATGGACGAACCCGTTCCCGTCGCCGAACTCGTCAGCAAGGTGGACATCCCCTACGAACAGTTTCAGCTGGAAAACGGACTGGACGTCATCGTCCACACCGATCGCAAGGCACCGATCGTAGGCGTGGCGGTATGGTATAATGTCGGCAGCAAGGACGAACCCGAGGGGCAGTCCGGCTTCGCCCATCTGTTCGAACATCTGATGTTCAACGGCAGCGAGAATGCGCCCAACGACTATTTCCAGTATCTTCAGGAAATGGGTGCCACGGATTACAACGGCACAACCAATTTCGACCGCACCAATTATTTTCAAACCGTCCCACGCGGCGCGCTGGAACGGGCCTTGTGGTTGGAAAGCGACCGTATGGGCTATCTGCTGGGCGCGGTGACGCAGGGCAAGCTCGATAATCAGCGCGGCGTGGTGCAGAACGAAAAACGCCAGGGCGACAATCAGCCTGGCGGTCTGGTGTTCTACGAAATCGTGAACACCCTCTATCCCGATGGCCACCCCTACGACCACACGCCCATCGGCTCGATGGCCGATCTGGACGCCGCATCGATGGAAGACGTGCGCAACTGGTTCCGCGACAAATATGGGCCGAACAACGCGACGCTGGTGCTTGCGGGCGACATTTCGCCTGCCGAAGCGCGCCCGATGGTGGAAAAATACTTCGGTGCGATCGCTCGCGGGCCGGTCAACGATCCGGCGATGGCTCCGGTCACGCAGCTGACGCAGGACGTGCGCACGGTGATGAAGGATCAGGTCGCTGCGACCGATATCAGCAAATACTGGTCCGTCCCCGGTATTCTGGACGAAGAATTGACTGCGTTGACCGTGGGCGCGGAGATTCTGGGCGGCCTGTCCTCCAGCCGCCTCGATCAGGCGCTGGTTCGCGATGAAAAGCTGGCGGTCGGCGTCAGCGGCGGGAACTACGCGTTCCAGCGGGTCGGCATCCTGAACGTCGGCGCAACCGCGCGCCCCGATGTCGATGCGGCGACGGTCGAACAGCGTCTCAACGAATTGATCGCGGATTTCATTCGCACCGGCCCGACGGAAGACGAGGTGCGGCGCGCTGCGACCAGCACCGTTGCGCAGACCATCCGCGGGTTGGAACAGGTCGGCGGGTTCGGCGGCAAGGCCGTGACCTTGGCCGAAGGGGAAGTGTTCACCGGCAATCCCGATTTCTACGCCAAGCAGCTGGAGATTTTGGCCCGGCTGACTCCGGCCGATGTGCAGTCGGCCATGCAACGCTGGATGACGAAACCGTCGATGACACTGGTGCTGGAACCCGGCGAGCGTGATGCGTCCTATCAGGAAGCGGCCTCCGTTGCCGCGGCGGCGCCGGCCGATGCATCGACCGCGCCCGATACTGTCACCGTCACACGGGAACGCCCCGCCCCGCCCATTGCAGCGAGCATGTCGCTGGACTTCCCCGATGTCGAGCACGCTCTGCTCGCGAACGGCATGACGGTCCACTATGCGCAGCGCGACGCGGTACCCGCGACGCGCGTCGCATTGTCCTTCAACGCCGGTTCGTCCGCCGACCCCATAACCAAGCGAGGACTTGAAAGCATGGCCCTGACCCTGTTCGACGAAGGCACGACCTCGCTTTCCTCGCAGGAAATCGCCGAAGCACGCGAACGACTGGGTGCGGTTATCAGCACCGGCGGCGGTATCGACCGTTCGACGTTCACCCTCACCGCGCTGACGCCCAACCTCAAACCATCTCTCGACCTGATGGCCGATATCGTGCGCAATCCGGCCTTCGCCCCGGCGGAAGTGGAACGCGTACGGTCGCAACTGGTCACCGGCGTGCAGCAGGGTGACAAGACACCCGCGGTGATCGCATCGCGCACGTTGACGCCCATTATCTACGGCGCCGCCTCGCCCTATGGCGACACGGGTAGCGGTACGGTGGAGACCCTGAACGGCATCACTCGAACCGATTTGGTCGATTTCAAACAGCGGTGGATCCGTCCGGACAATGGCGAAGTGTTCGTCGTATCGGATCGTCCGCTATCCGAAATCCTACCGGTGCTGAACGCATCGCTGGGCGATTGGACCGCTCCCGCCGTGGCGAAGGGTGTGAAGAATTTCGGCAATCTGCCCACCCCGCCGGAGGCAAGCCGCGTCATCCTCGTCGACCGGCCGAATTCGCCGCAATCCTATATCCTTGGCGGTGTCCTTACTCCCGCGCGGGGACAGGACGATGCGATCATCGATTTCACCAATGCGAACAACGCGTTGGGCGGCAATTTCCTCGCCCGGCTGAACATGAACCTGCGTGAGACGAAGGGCTGGAGCTACGGTGTGCGCGGTGGTCCCTCGATAAACGAGAATGCGGTCGCCTATCAAATTGCGGCCCCCGTCCAGGCGGACCGAACCGGCGATGCGCTGGCGGAACTGATCCGCGAAACTTCCGACTTCCTTGATGGAAATGGCGTGTCGCAGGATGAATTGACCCGCATCGTCACTGCGGAAATCGGCGAATTGCCCGGGCAGTTCGAAACTTCCGGCGCGGTTCTGTCCGCGATGCAGTCCAACGCATTGTTCGGTCGCGACGATAATTACTACGAAACGCTGGAAGCACGCTATCGTGCGCAGACCCGCCAGAGCCTGGATACTGCCGTGCGCAATGCGGTGGATATCGACCGGTTCGTGTGGGTCGTCGTGGGTGAAGCCGCCAAGATCCGCCCGCAGCTCGACGCGCTGGGCTTGCCCATCGAAGTGCGGGAAACATCCGCACAATAATCCGTTCAACCCACCAAAGGAGAATATATATGTCCGTTGCAGGATCTTACGATTGCGTCACCAAAAGCCCGATGGGCGATCAGAAAAGCACCTTTACCGTCGTGCCCGGCGATGATGGCAAGACCTTCACCGGTACGAACCAGGGTTCGATGGG
>JBASAR010000036.1:0-3216 GCA_049650705.1 Pontixanthobacter sp.
TTCGACATCGCCCAATCCGATCTTGGCGGGGCGGGTCTCTGGCTACGCGCCGAACCCGGGGAGGAACCCGAACAGGCGGACACGTTAGCGGCGATTATCTCCATGGGAATGCTCGAACCGTGAGCCGTCTTCCGTTGACTTTCGAATGCGACGGAGTGTCGTTGGCCGGCACGCTCGATATGGCGGCGTCCCATACCGGGTTGCTCATCGTATCCGGGGGGAATGAAATCCGGGCGGGCGCGTTCAATGGGCAGGCCCGATTGGCTCGCGATATTGCCCAAGAGGGTTTCCCGGTGTTCCGTTTCGACCGGCGCGGCATCGGGGATAGCGATGGAGAGAACCGCGGGTTTCGCCATGCCGCCGGCGATATCGATGCAGCCATCCAGGCATTCCGCGCGATCGCACCGCAGGTCAGACAGATCGTCGCATTCGGCAATTGCGATGCGGCCAGCGCGCTGATGCTGAACGCCGATCTCGTTGTCGACCGGCTGATTGCGTCGAACCCGTGGACCATCGACGACGATGATGATGGCCCTGCACCGGAAGAGGCACGTATGCGATATGCTGCCAAATTACGCGAACCGCGCGAATTGTTGCGGCTTATAACCGGCAAGGTGAATGTCGCGAAGCTTTTCATTGGTTTAAGATCGATAGCTGCTAGGCGCTCCAGTCCTTCAACCCTAATTGTCGAGATGGCGCGAGGCTTGGAAGCGGCGAATAAACCCATCACGATCCTGTTGGCCGGGGAAGACCGGACCGCCCGCATGTTCGATCGCAACTGGACCGGTCCAGCCCACGATCTGGCACGACGCGAAGGGGCCAGCCATGCGTATGTCGAACCAGGCGCCTATGCGTGGCTGTTGGCGCAGATATTGCACCGGCTGCGCGCCTAACGTTCGAAAAGGCTGGTCAGTTCGGTATGAATCGACCAACGAAACTGGCCAACGGCCCGAACCTGTCGGAGCCTGTACCCTCCATCGACCAGGCGTTTCGCATCGCGCGCCCAGCTGGACGGATTGCAACTGATATAGGCGATACGCGGTACGGAGCTTTGCGCCAGCAGGTTTATCTGGTCGCGCGCGCCGGCACGCGGCGGGTCAAGCAGAACGGCATCGAATTCCTGTAATTCCTCCAACTGAAGCGGGTTGCGGAACAGATCGCGATGCATGGCCTGTACCGGCTTGTCGTAACGCCGGGCCGCGAGCTGAGAGGCGAGATATGCATCGCGCGAGGCTTCGACCGCAACGACGCTGCTCTGCCGGGCCAGACCGAATGCGAACGTACCCAGCCCGGCGAAAAGGTCGGCGAGGCGGTTGGCGTCATGCAGCCACAGCGTCGCATCACGCAGCAATCGGTCCTCGCCATCCCGTGTAGCCTGCAGGAACGCGTTGCTTGGAAAAGCGACCGGCGTTCCCGATAGAGTGACCGTCACGGGTTCCGGTTCCCAGATCGCTTCGGGGCCGTAACCCTGGTCGAGCATCAGCCGTGCGAGCTTTGCGTGTTTCGCGAATTCGAGGATAGCCTCGGTTTCCTCCAGACCTTCGACCGGTAGGTTTCGGAACGCGCAATCGACACCCTGATCGACGAGAGAAAGTTCGATATCGGCCGCGTAGCGTCCTTTCCGCCGGGCTAGCATCTGTCGTATCGGAGCCACGCAGGCAAACAGTTCGGGATGCAGGATGTGACATTCCTGCATGTCGACAATCGTATGGGAACCCGCCTCGCGAAAGCCGATCCGTGGCTTTCCGCTGCGCGACGAGGCATGGAGCGTCGCGCGCCGCCGGCTGCCGGGCGGCGAAAGATGCACCGGCAAAATCTGTTCCGCTTCGACCCCCTGCCCTTCGGCGGCGTTGAGAACTCTCGATTGCGTAAACTCCGCTAACGTCGGATCGTCGCAATGCTGCAGTTGACATCCACCGCATCGGTCGAAATGGTGGCATGGCGGCTGCACATGATGCGGTCCGCGAACCAGACTTCCATCAGACTGCAGGCGATCGCCTGGTGCCGCACCGCCGATGTGAACGCCGCCCGCCGTAACGCCGTCGCCCTTCGCCGCCACACGAAGTATCGGTTCGCCGGTAGTGTCGTCCGTTTTCATATGCACGTAACGTCGTTCGCAGCGATGTTCGGTCCGACCAACATCGCAGCGGCCTGTATTGCGTGGTTCCGGAATTGCGCTTTACCAACGGAATAGGCGGTATTGTGACGGTTCCGGCGTATGTAAGACGTGTCCATATCAAGTCGCTTTCAATCCGGCGGATGGTGATGATTACGGCAGGCCGATATCAGGTTCCCGCATGCCGCCAGCTCTATTCAGTTATTTCATTTCGCACGATAGCGGGAAACCGATAGCGATCGTCGGCGATCTGCAGCTCCAGCGCGCCGTTTCGTTCGATACGACGGCCCGTGCCCGCGCCGTCCATCGCAACAAGACCGCGAGCATCCGCTACGCGTTCGAAACGCCTGAAGCCGCCATTGGGATGTCTTACCGTGATAATCATCCCCCCGTCGATCGTCGTCTGTTCGACCAGACAAACCGGTTCGAACCGGTCGGGACCATTGACTGCGCATTCGATCGGTATTGCGCCCGTCTGCGACTGTGGTTGATCGATCGCAGGCGAACAGGCCGTGCCGCCTCCCAGCACTCCGGCCATCGCTACAGCTAGCGTCGCGAACCTGGCCGCCAGCATTACGACCGACGCAACTGCGATACATCGCGGACCGCGCCTCGTGCGGCGCTGGTTGTCATTGCGGCATAGGCCTGCAATGCCGGCGACACTGCGCGTGGGCGGGGCTCGGACGGCTGCCAGGCGGCGCTCGAACCGACCATCGCGGCGCGCCGTTCGTCGAGCATCGTATCGTCGATCTGCAGCGCAATGGTCCGGTTTGGAATATCGATGGCAACGATATCGCCGTTCTCGACCAAAGCGAGCGCCCCGCCCTCCGCCGCTTCGGGTGAAACATGGCCAATCGATAGGCCGGAGGTCCCGCCGGAAAATCGGCCATCGGTCAACAACGCGCAGGACGCGCCAAGCCCTTTCGATTTCAGATAGCTGGTCGGGTATAGCATTTCCTGCATTCCCGGCCCCCCGCGCGGCCCTTCGTATCGGATGACGACCACGTCGCCCGCCACGATCTGGTCGGTGAGAATGGCAGTGACCGCGTCGTCCTGACTTTCGAAAACCTTTGCCGGTCCGATAAAGGTCAGGATCGCCT
>JBASAR010000037.1:0-3418 GCA_049650705.1 Pontixanthobacter sp.
CGCATGGGCTGTACTTCGTGGAAGCGGTTTACGGATAAGGGGAACGAACGATGGCGCAATGGTACAAGCTACCCACGACCATGCGCACCAGTCACGCGGAATATCGCGCCAATATAGACGGGATAAAGATAGTATTCGGCGCTGTCCTCGGCTTCGTTTTGGCGGGAACCGAATCACTGATTACAATCGATTTCATGTATGTTCTTCTTGTCAGCGCGACTGCCGTTACCAGCATACTGTATCTGGGCTCGAGCCACTATAAACTGTGCTACACGGTTCTGACCGTGATATTCATCGCCCTCATTCCCGATTTGATCGAACATTCACTGGAGCTTCCGCCCATTCCCAAATTGCAACCGACCCTGATTGTGTGGGCGCTGATGGTGCTGGTCCTTGAATTGCTTCCGCGCGAAGCGGAGCCTAAGCCCGTGGGCACACATTCCAAGGAGAACCCCGAATGAGCACTACCGGCAAACAGATTTTCTCGACCCTGGCCGAAGACGGCACGTTGACGGTCGAGGTTGGCGACACGGAATTCCCGGCACCCAAGGGCCGGCAGGTGCTGGTCCGCATGGAAGCCGCTCCCATCAATCCGTCGGACCTGGCGCTGTTGTTCGGCCCCGCCGATCTCGACAATGCCGAGTATTCCCCCGGCAAAATCGTCGCCAAGATGCCCGAACCGTTCAACAGTGCGGCAAAGGGGCGCCACGGCCACCGCATGCCGGTCGGCAACGAAGGCGCGGGCACGGTCGTCGCGACGGGCGACGACGATGCGGCCAGGGCGCTGATGGACCAACGCGTTGCCTGCGTCCCCGGCAATGCCTTCAGCCAATACTGCATTGCGGATGCGCAAATGTGCCTGCCGTTGGGCGATATTTCATCCGAAGATGGCGCATCCGCCTTTGTCAATCCGATGACCGCGATGGGCTTCGTCGAAACGGCGAAGATGGAAGGGCAAAAGGCGATCGTCCATTCCGCCGCCGCGTCCAATCTGGGGCAGATGCTCAACAAGATCTGCCAGGAAGACGACATCGCTCTCGTCAATATCGTCCGCAAGCAGGAACAGGTCGATCTGCTGAAAGGCATCGGCGCGACGCATGTCGTCAATTCAGCGGACGACGATTACATGGACCAGCTGCGCCGGGCGATCGATGCGACGGATGCGTTTTTCGGCTTCGATCCGATCGGCGGCGGCAAGACGGTGGACACCGTTTTCAAGGCGATGGAGCAGGTCGCGGTGTCGAAGATGTCGGAATACAGCCGCTACGGCTCCAACCAGGACAAGAAGATGTACGTCTATGGCCGGTTGGATTTGGGCCCGACGATCCTGACCCCGTCCTATGGTTTCGGCTTCACCTATTCCGGCTGGTTGCTGACGCCGTTCCTCGCGAATGCGGGCATGGAAACGGTGGGCCGGATGCGCAAGCGCGTGTTGGACAATCTGAAGACGACGTTCGCCAGCAGCTACAAGCAGACCGTCGATCTGGAAGCGATGCTGACGAAGGACGCGGCATTGAATTACCGGGCAATGCGAACGGGCGAGAAATACCTCGTCACTCCCCATGGTTAAGGCGCATGGGTAAGACGCACTAACGCCGGCTGAACTCCTTCTGGATCAGGGCGGGATCGACAATCCCGTTCGCCAGAAGGAGTTGCAGCAGTATACGCGCTTTTGCCGGGCCGAGTGCACGGGCCGCGATGAAACCGGTGGTATCGTCTTCCGGCTCGCGATCGACCAGCCCCTCGTCGACACGCGATGCGCGAACCACGGCCGCACCGCTCGCGACCTGCCCGGCCAGCGCATCACGGATCGCGCGTGGCGCATTGCCATGACCGAACCCGGCAAGCACGATCCCCTTGATGCCACCATGCACCGCACGCGTCACCACATCGGCCGTCATGCCGGCATAGGCGTAGATGATCGCCACTTCGGGCATCGGGTCCGGGAAAGCATAACGCGCTGCCTCCCCCATGCGCCATGCCGGGCCGAACCACGCGAGGGAGGTCGGCGTGACATGCCCGACCGGGCCACGAGGGAAGCCGCGAAATGCATCGACATTGTCGGTCTGCGCCTTGCGCGCATCGCGGGCGGCGAAGATCCGGTCGCTCATCACTAACAGCGTGCCCCGCCCCGCCGCATCCCGGTCGCCCGCCACGCGAATGGCATTGGCGAAATTACGCAATCCGTCGCTGCCCACCGCATCCGCCGCGCGCATTGCGCCGACCAGCACGACGGGCTTCGTCGTCGGCAAAGTCTGGTCGAGTAAGAATGCCGTTTCCTCCGCCGTGTCGGTGCCATGCGTGATAACGATGCCCGCGCAGGGATCGTCTTCTATCGCGGCCAACGCCGCTTCGTGCAGCGCGTGCCAGACGGACGGGCCCATATCCTCCGACCCGATATTCGCGAATTGCGTGCCTTCCAGCGGCGTATCTATGCCCAGCCCCGCGAAATCATTGAGAAAGCTGCCGATGCCGATCTGCCCCGGCTGGTAATCGCGGCGTGTGGCTGACCCCGCCATGCCCGCGATCGTGCCGCCGGTGCCGAACACCTTGATATACTGTCGATCCATACCCCGGGCCCTAGCGGCGGGGGCACAAAGGTTCAAAGAAATCCATATTGGCAATTGATTTTGAACCGTCGCCCGTTAATAGGGCGCTTTCCGATTGGTATCGGGCGATTAGCTCAGTTGGTAGAGCATCTCGTTTACACCGAGAGGGTCGGCAGTTCGAGCCTGTCATCGCCCACCAGTTTTTGCGGAATCGATCGATCCGGTGGATTGAATTACGCCAAAACTCCCGAGCGACGGCGAAGGGCACGACATGGTCGACACGAACCGCGTGTTCGAATGCATAGCATCACAGGGTTCGGCATGACGTCCAGCGGCAACAACGCGATGTGGGGCGGGCGTTTCGCCGCCGGACCCGGCGCAATAATGCGCGAAATCAATGCGTCCATCCCCTTCGACAAGGCATTGTGGCGGCAGGATATTGCGGCAAGCCAGGCGCATGTCGCCATGCTGGGTACCGCCGGCATAATTTCCGCAGGCGACGCGGCGACTATCGCGGCCGGCCTCGACACCATCACCGGCGAATACGAATCGGATGGCGTTCCCGAAGACTGGGATCTGGAAGACATTCACATGACGGTGGAAAGCCGCCTAACCGAACTGGTCGGTCCGGTCGCTGGTCGGCTACACACCGCGCGCAGCCGAAACGATCAGGTGGCGACCGATTTTCGCCTGTGGGTTCGTGAGACGATCGACGCGACCGATGCCGGATTGCGCGCATTGCAGTGCGCGCTAGTCTCTCAGGCGGATGTGCATGCCGCCTCCATCATGCCTGGCTTCACCCATCTGCAGACCGCGCAACCGGTTACGTTGGGACATCATCTGATGGCCTATTACGAGATGCTGCGTCG
>JBASAR010000038.1:0-3794 GCA_049650705.1 Pontixanthobacter sp.
TCGACGCGCATGCGACGATGATCCGCCTGCTGGTGAGTGCGCGCCTGCTCGCCCCGCAATTGCAGCCGCCCACCCCGGCCGCCTGCGCGCGACTTGCGACGGCGTGCGGGTTTACCGATATGGACGCCTTGCTGAACGCCCTCACCCACGCGCGATCGCTGGTCGCGGCGGAATGGGCGCGAGTTTTCGAACACGAACGCGAAGGATCGAACCTATGACAGCGCCAAACGATCGCTCCACGCCGGGCGTCGGCGACTTTATGCCCGATATTGCCTTGCAGACCCCGGATGGCGGCAGCGTAAGCCCGGCCGATTTCCATGGGCGAATGCTCGTATTGTTCTTCTATCCGCGCGACAATACGCCCGGCTGCACCACGGAAGCGAAGGACTTTTCGCAAAACAAGCCTGCGTTCGAAGCGGCGGGGGCCGCGCTGTTGGGGGTATCGAAGGATACGCCGCGCAAACATGCCAACTTCATCGCCAAGCACGATCTGACCGTCGCCCTAGCCACCGATAAGGAGAGCGAAGGACTGTCCGACGCGCTCGGCATCTGGACCGAAAAGGCGATGTACGGGAAGACCTATACGGGCATGGTCCGAACGACCTATCTGGTGGATACCGACAGCAGGATCGCACATGTCTGGAACAAGGTCCGGGTCAAAGGCCATGTCGGCGACGTATTGCAAAAAGTGCAAGACATTCAATCCAGCGCATAGCGCCGATTCCCGCAATTCCGCCAAAAGCGATGATCGCTTTCCGCGTATTGCACGCTTCAACGCATCGATCAGGCGGTCCGTCGCGCGGAATGCACAACCGTATTGCCTCGTTAGGATTTACCGGGCTAGCCACAATACCAACGAAGCGCAGGATGGTTCCCAACCCGAATTCGCTTCCATCCGCCGCCGTCGCAAAACAGGGGTATCGGCGCGGAAACAACAGGGATCCTCCCGGTTTCGAGCCGGACAAAAAAGGACGCAATGTGGTCGTAACAACTTTCAAACGCAGCCTCGCGGCATTTTCAATTTCACTCGTCGGCATCTTCTCGATCGCCGCGCAGCCTGCCATGGCGCGCACCGCGGCCTTGGGCGTCGAGACGAGCGGACCCACCGCGGATTTCGATGACGGGTTGGACGATGTCGGTCTGGGGATCGACGATAGCGGCCTCGACGGTAATGGTCTCGACAACGGCGATGCGCAATTTTCGCAACTGTTCGCCGATTGGGAAGCGTTGGGTGGGGTCGGCACCGGCGCTGCGCCGACCGCGATCGTATCCATCCCGTCGCGTATGCCGCTCGACAATGCGGCGCTGACCAGCGATTACGGAATGCGTACCCACCCGGTTCTGGGCGGACGCCGCTCGCACAAGGGCGTCGATCTGGCCGCGTCCACCGGAACGCCGATTTTCGCCACCGCCGACGGCATCGTCAGCAAGGCGGGCCGGTTCAGCAGCTATGGCAAATACGTGTCGATCGAACATGGTGCGCAACTGCAGACCCGCTTCGCCCATATGTCGCGCATCGCCGTCAATCATGGCGATCGGGTGAAAAAGGGCGACGTCATCGGCTATGTCGGATCGACCGGCCGTTCCACCGGCCCGCATCTGCATTACGAAGTCCGCATTGCCGGCGAAGCGGTCAATCCCATTCCCTATATGGTCGAATCCGAAGCGCAGCTGGCCTACGCGATCGCGACGGGCGACAGGAACGCGGCGCGCGGCGGCGACTGAGCCCCCTCGACCATACGGCAACATTCCCCGGGGGCCGCGATACGCATCGCGGCCCCTTTTTCATGCGTGCGCGTTTTTTACGACCCGTGCGCGATTGTCGTTTTTCCCTTGCCGCGCCGACCCTCTTTCATAAGGTGTCCGGCGGAGAGGAACATCGATGCACCCTATTCACTTTGCCACGAGCAAACCCGACCATCCGGCCATTATCATGGCGGGGAGCGGGGAAACCGTCACTTACGGCGCACTCGACATCGCCGCCAACCGGATCGCGCGCTGGCTGCGCGAACAGGGGCTGGGTAAAGGCGATGCGTTCGGCATATTGATGGAAAACTGCGCCCGCTATCACGAGGTGATCTGGGCATCGCAGCGTGCGGGCATGGTGATGGTGCCGATTTCCACCCACCTCGCGGCCGAAGAGATCGCCTATATATTGGACGATAGCGATGCACGGCTGCTGGTGACGTCCACGAAATTCGATGGCGTGCTGGACCAGCTTTCCGAGGCGACCGCCGCCTTGCCGCGGCTGGTCTATGGCCGGGACGCGGAAAGTACGCTTGCCGCGGTCGACGGCGGACCGATCGCGGAGCAGTCCGCAGGCCGCGTCATGCTTTACAGTTCGGGCACCACGGGTCGGCCCAAAGGCATCCTCCCCGCGCCGCCGGAAGATCCCGCCGTTGATGCGCCGACCCCGCTGATGGGGCTCGCCACCATGGGGTTCAAGATCGCGGGCGACGGCAGTGCGATCTATCTGTCGCCCGCGCCGCTCTATCATGCGGCCCCGCTGGGCTGGACGACCACCATCCACCGGCTGGGCGGCACGGTGGTGGTGATGGAGAAGTTCGATCCCGAAAGCGCATTGGCAGCGATAGAAAAATACCGCGTCACCGACAGCCAGTGGGTGCCGACGCATTTCGTGCGGATGCTCAAACTGCCGCCGGAAACCCGCGCGCGCTACGACCTGTCCAGCCACCGGCACGCCCTCCATGCCGCCGCGCCGTGCCCGGCCGATATCAAGCAGGCGATGATCGATTGGTGGGGGCCGGTCATCTTCGAATATTACGCCGGTAGCGAAGGCAACGGGATGACGATGATTTCCAGCGCCGACTGGTTGACGCATCGCGGTTCGGTGGGCCGCGCCATTCTGGGCACGATCCATATCTGCGACGATGACGGGCAGGAACTGGGGCCGGACGCGGAGGGATGCGTGTTCTTCGAAAGCCCCTACCCCTTCCAGTATCACAAGGATGCCGCGAAAACGAAGGAAGCCACCCATCCCAAAGGTTGGACCACGCTGGGCGATATCGGAAAGCTGGACGCGGAAGGCTTCCTCTATCTGACCGACCGCCGATCCAACATGATCATTTCGGGCGGGGTGAACATCTATCCGCAGGAAATCGAGAACCTGCTGATTACGCATGACGCGGTGATGGACGCCGCCGTCATCGGTGCCCCGTGCCCCGACATGGGCGAACAGGTGATCGCCGTAGTGCAGCCGGTATCGATGGATCGTGTGACGAGGGAGGGGGCAGGCGATGCCCTGGAAGCGGAACTGCGCGAATTCCTGAACGCCCGGCTCGCACGGATGAAAACACCGCGCCAGTTCCACTTCCGCCCCGAATTGCCGCGCGAAGCCAATGGCAAGCTGTACAAGCGCAAGCTGAAGGCGGAATTCGCGCAGCCTGCCGCAATCTGAACCGCCGACATCCTCATATCAAGGGAACCATTTATGACCGCATCGTTCGACTTCTCCGGCAAGACCGCCCTCGTGGTGGGCGGCTCCAGCGGCATCGGCAACGCCATCGCGCAGGCCTATCGCCACGCGGGCGCCGATGTGACCGTATGGGGCACGCGCGCGGCGGCATCCGATTACGATGCGTCGGACATGGACGGGCTTACCTATGCCCAGGTCGATGTGACGGACCGCGATGCGCTGGATGCGGCGGCGATACCGGATGTGCTCGACATGGCGGTGCTCAGCCAGGGGTTGGTGAAATACGATCAGGCCGAATATACCCGTGAAGGATGGGACGATGTGATGGCGGTGAATATCACATCGCTGATGGACGTGG
>JBASAR010000039.1:0-5497 GCA_049650705.1 Pontixanthobacter sp.
CGTGCTCATGGGCTATGCCAATCCGATGGTGCGACGCGGGCCGGCATGGTTCGCGGATGAATGCGCGAAAGCGGGCGTCGATGGCGTCATCTGCGTGGACATCCCGCCCGAAGAGGACGACGCGCTCGGCCCCGCCCTGCGCGCGAAAGGCATCGCCCCCATCCGCCTCGCCACGCCGACCACCGATGCGAAGCGTCTGCCGCAGGTGCTCGAAGGGTCGGACGGGTTCGTCTATTACGTGTCCGTCGCGGGGATCACCGGCAAACAACAGGCGCAGACGGCTTCGATCGACGAGGCTGTCGCGCGCATCAAGGCGAAAACCGATCTGCCCGTCGCCGTGGGCTTCGGTGTGCGGACGCCCGAACAGGCCGCCGCCATTGCGAAGCTCGCCGACGGCGTCGTGGTCGGTTCCGCGTTGGTCGAACTGGTTGCAGAGCATGGCGCGCAGGCCCCCGCCGCGCTACAGGAACTGACATTGGCGCTCGCATCGGCCGTGCATTCGGCGCGTGAAGGATAATCGCATGAACTGGCTTACCAAGGTCCGCAACTCCCTCCCCTTCGGCGGCAAGCGGGAAACCCCCGATGCGCTGTGGGTCAAATGTCCCGGCTGCCAGGAAATGCTGTTCACCAAGGAATACGAAGAAAACCAGAAGGTCTGCCCCAGCTGCGACCATCATGGCCGCATCGGTGCGAACGAACGCCTCGATGGGCTGCTCGATCTGGGTTACGACATGCTCGACCAGCCCGAAGTGCGCGAAGACCCGCTGAGGTTCAAGGATACCAAGAAATACACCGAACGGTTGAAGGCGGCGCGTGCGAAAAACCCGCCCCATACCGGGAAGCATGATGCGTTCAGTGTCGGCTCCGGCCAGATCGAGGGGCATGATGCGGTCGTCGGGGTGCAGGATTTCGGCTTCATGGGTGGCTCCATGGGTATGGCGGTGGGCCAGGCGTTCTGCGACGGGGCGCAGCGCGCGCTCGATCGGGGATGCGGCTATATCGTCGTGACCGCCGCCGGGGGTGCGCGGATGCAGGAAGGCATATTGAGCCTGATGCAGATGCCGAAGGCGACCGTGATGACGCGCCGGCTGAAAGAAGCGGGCCTGCCCTATATCGTGCTGCTGACCGACCCCACCACCGGCGGCGTGACCGCCAGCTACGCCATGCTGGGCGATGTGCATATCGCCGAACCGGGCAGCCTGATCGGTTTCGCCGGGCAGCGGGTCATCCAGGATACGATCCGGGAGAAACTGCCCGAAGGGTTCCAGCGCGCCGAATATCTTAAAGATCACGGCATGGTCGACATGGTGGTCCATCGCCATGAACTGCGTGCGACCCTGGCGAGCCTGCTCGACTATATGCAGGGCGGCGAACAAGACCGGGCGGCGTGACGGATTTCGGCCGGTCGGACGATCCGGGGGTTCAGGCGCAACTCGATCGGTTGCGCGCCCTGTCGCTTCCACAGGGGCGGCTGGGCCTTGATACGATCCGGGCATTGTGCGAACGATTGGGCAATCCGCAAGACCGGCTGCCGCCCGTATTCCATGTCGCTGGCACCAATGGGAAAGGTTCGGTCTGCGCCTTCCTGCGCGCCATGTTGGAGGCGGATGGCAAACGGGTTCATGTCGCGACCAGCCCGCATCTGGTCCGCTACAACGAACGCATACGGATCGGCGACGAACTGATCGACGATGCATCGCTTGCCGCATTGCTGGCCGAGGTGCTGGACGCTGCCGACGCCGCCGAGCTGGCACCCAGCTTCTTCGAAGTTACCATCGCCGCCAGCTTCCTTGCCTTTGCCCGTCATCCCGCCGATGCCTGCGTGGTCGAGGTTGGTCTGGGCGGGCGGTTCGATGCGACCAATGTGATCGCCAAGCCGGCGATGTGTGCAATTGCAGCCCTGGGGCTGGACCATGAACGCTTCCTCCTCGCGCCGGAAGATGGCACCCCCGCCGAGCCCGCCGCGCGTATTGCGTTCGAGAAAGCGGGCATTGCGAAATCAGGCGTGCCGCTGGTGACCCTTGGTTATCCCGAAGCGGCCACGCTGGAGATCGAACGGGCGGCCCTGCGCGGCGGCGCGTCGCTGGCGATGGAGGGGCGCGATTGGCATGTCGTGATGGAAGACACGCTGCACTATCGCGATCGGCACGGCGAACTCGCCCTGCCCCTGCCGACCATGCCGGGTTCGCATCAGGTGCGAAACGCCGGTCTGGCAATCGCGATGCTGCGTCATCAGGATGGCGTGTCGGCCTCGCCCGCCGCCATGGCCGAAGGGTTGCGTTCCGCCCGCTGGCCCGCGCGATTGCAGCGTCTCGCCGACGGACCGTTGACGCAAGGGCGCACGGTTTGGCTGGACGGCGCGCATAATCGCGATGCCGCCGATGCCATCGCGCGCTTCTTCGCAGGGCGGCCCTTGCACCTGATCGCGGGTATGATCACCAGTAAGGACCCCGAAGCGCTGTTGGGCCCCCTCGTCCCCCTCGCCCGGAGCGTTACCGTCGTGCCGGTAGCAGGGCAGGACCATCACCCGCCCGCCGCGTTCGGTGACGTCCAGTCGGCCGGTTCGGTCGACGACGCGATCGCCGCTTTGCCGGATGACGGTCTGCCGGTCCTGATTGCCGGTTCGCTCTACCTCGCCGGCGACGTGCTACGGGCCAATGGCGAAATACCGGACTAGCGCCGCCCCGAGAACAGCTTCGACAGCGCCCGCCCCGAAAACGCCCCCACCATTGCGCCCACGGCGGCAAGGCAGAAGCCCATCATCAGCGTAACGAACCACAGACTTTCCGACTTATCGAACGCGAAGAACGCCACGATGAAATAGGTGAATGCCGCTATCAAGACGATGAAGCCCGGCTTGGCCTTCATGAACAACCCCCCGGCCAGCGACCCGGCGACCACCAGCATCAGCAGGACGGTTTCCACTTCAGGCATGACGTGCCGCCCTACCGCGCCTCTTCCGCCGCATTTGCAGGATCGGCGACGTCGTCGCTCGATACCGCACCGGCCGTACCGAGCGACCGGTCGACCAGGCCGGATCGCATCATCCACCAGAACATGATGACGCCGGGGAATGCGAGAACGGTGGTGAGGAGGTAGAAATTCACATACCCCATCCCCTCGATCAAACTGCCCGCCGTGGTGCCGGTAACGAACCGCCCCAGGATACTGGCTGCGGCCGACAAAAGCGCGAACTGAGTTGCGGTGAAGCTGAGATTGCACAGGGCGGACAGATACGCGACCACGCAGACCCCGCCGATGCCACTTGCGAAATTCTCGAACCCGATCGCCGCGGCCATACCGATATTGCTATGCCCGATCGCTGCCAGACCGGCGAAGCTGAAATTGGATACCGCCATCAGGATCAGGCTGATCAACACCGATTTTTTCATGCCCAGGCGCGCGTACAGGAACCCGCCGACGAACACACCGACCAGCAACGCCCAGAAGCCGACGCCGACATCGTAGATGGCGATCTCGTCCTTCGTGTAGCCCAGATCTTCGAACAGAAGGCGGAAGGTCAAATTCGCCAACGTATCGCCGAGTTTATGGATCAAAACGAAAATCAGCACCAATGCCGCACCCTGCCGTTTGAAGAACTCGGCCAGCGGGCTGACATAAGCTATAGCGGCGGCGATCGGACCTTGTAGCGGTTTGGGTGCGATCCGCCGTGCCGGTTCGCCCATGACTAAACCCGTAACGATCGCGAATAGCGAAAAGAACGCGCAGACGGTGTACGCCATCGGCCAGCCGTAACGGCCCGCCACCACCAACGCCGTTGCACCGGCAGCCGCCGCGCCGATGCGCCAGCCATATTGGCTCATGCCGGAACCCACGCCCAGCTGCCGCGGCTCCAGCAATTCGATGCGATAGGCGTCGATGACGATATCGAATGTCGCACCGGCAACCCCCACAAGAATGGCGGCCACGGCAACCGCGGCAATATCGGCAGCCGGGTCGAGCGAACCCAGATACATGATGCTGACCATCACCAGCAATGCGGTCAGGATAAGCCAGGACACGCGCTGACCGATCCGGCCAAGCAATGGCAGTTTGATCGCATCGATGAGCGGGGCCCACAGCCATTTGAAATTATAGGCCAGAAAGGTGAGCGCAAACGCGGTCACCGTCGATTTCTCGATCCCCGCTTCCGCCAGCCTGGTGGTCAGGGTCGCGGCGATCATCGCGAAGGGGAAGCCGGACGAAATGCCCAGAAACAGCGCGGCGAGCGGCGCCGGTTCCAGATAAGGCCGGATGCCGTCCAACATCGTCTTGTCGCCGCCGCTTACCGCCATGTAATATCCCTCGTCCATTCATCTTCGAACGGCGCGACTTTGCGCCAGAGCCTTTCCGTGCGACAACCGGTTCGCTCGCACGTGAGAAATACGCCGATAGGGACTTTGCGCGATGAACGATACCGGAACCATCCAGGGGCAAGCGAATGTCATGCTTCGGCCCACCGCAGGGCAAAGCGCGCTGGCGCAGCAGATCGCGGCGGAAACGAAGCGAGCATCCGCGGGGATCACCCAAGTGCCCGCCTCTGCCTATACCGATCCCGATCATTGGCAGCGCGAGAAAGCGGCGCTGTTCGACCGCTTGCCGCAAGTCATCGCGCCTTCCGCGCTGCTGCCCGAACCCGGTATGGCCGTGCCGCACGATCAGACCGGGCGTCCGCTGCTGATCACCCGCGACGGGGCGGGCAGTAGCCATGTTTTCCTTAACGTATGCCGCCATCGCGGCACGCGCTTAATCGAAGGAGCGGAGGTGCAATGCGCCAGGCGGCTCGTCTGCCCCTATCATGCGTGGACGTATAAGCTCGACGGAAGCCTGCTGGCCCTGCCCCGCCCCGAAACCTTTCCCGGGTTGGAAAAAGACGATCACGGATTGGTGGAGCTGCCCAGCCGCGAAGCGGGCGGGCTCATCTGGTTCGCGCCCGCCAAAAATACCGACCGTACCGACGCCGACTTCACCGATGCGGAGAATTTGGGCGAGGATTTCGCGGCGTTCGGCATGGCCGATTTGCACCTGTTTCGCCGGCGCACGCATGATGTCGCGGGCAACTGGAAGCTGATCATGGACGCGTTTCTCGAAAGCTATCACGTCACCCGCCTGCATTCCAAAACCATCGGTCCGTTCTTCAAGGACGGAATTACGGCAGGCGATACGATCGGGCCGCACATGCGAAGCGCGGTCGGCAGGATGGAGGAGCTGGAAGGCGTGGACATGACCGACATGGCGGCGATGCGGCGCGTCATCACTTTCGCCTACCAGCTGTTCCCCGCGACGATCATCGTGCCCAGCCCCGATTACGTGAACGTCATGGTCCTGATGCCGCAATCGGAGGGGCGCACGCTGGTCGAGGATTCCATGCTGATCCCGGAAGCGCCCGCCACCGACAAGGCACGCGACCACTGGGAACGCAGCTGGAAACTGCTGGATGGGGGAGTGTTCGCGGCGGAAGATTTCCGCGCCGCCGAACTGGGGCAGCAGGGGCTGG
>JBASAR010000040.1:0-30774 GCA_049650705.1 Pontixanthobacter sp.
TGGTACAATTGCGTGTTGCGCGGCGATACGATCGGGATCGTGATCGGGCAGCGGTCCAACATTCAGGACGGTACGGTCATTCATGGCGATCCGGCCCGGCCAGGCGATCCCGACGGCTCACCGTGTATTATCAGAGACGATGCGCTGATCGGCCATATGGTCATGCTGCATGGCTGCACGGTCGAGGATCGAGGCTTCGTCGGGCTGGGTGCGATCGCGATGAACAAAGCGGTGATCGCCGGCGATTCGATGCTGGCCGCCGGTGCGATGCTGACCGAAGGCAAACGCATGGAACCCCGTAGCCTATGGGCCGGCCGCCCTGCCAAGCCGATGCGTGACCTGTCGGACGAGGCCGTGGCGGGAATGCGCGCGGGCGTGCTGCATTATACGCAGAATGCGAAAGACCACGCAGATGCCATCACCAGGAGCGACCTACCCTAAGTCGCGCCGCGCGACTTCTGCCGGCTCAGCCGATCGACGGCGCTTTGGCGTAGCGCACCATATGCGGCACGAAATCCGCCTTACCCAGAGGCACGCCCTTGTGCCGCAGGATCATATACGCGGCGGTCATGTGGAAATAGAACTGGGGTAGGGCCCAGTCGCGCGCATACTCCGCCGCGCTCAATTCGAACGCCATGCCGTTGGGCAGGTTCAAGGCAATACGCGTATCGGGTTCGCAAAAACTGTCTTGCGGCACTTCGCCCAGCGCCGCGTCGACTTTCGCCAGACGATCCTTCGCCTCCGCCAGCGTGTCGGGATTGTCGTCCTCCCACGCGAGTAGCGGGTTGTCGGCCAGCTTCTTCAGCGCCTCCCCCGGCATATTGGCAACAAAACGGATTTGCACCGCCAGCGGATGCATATCGTCGGCGATGCGCGCCTTCAGCAGATCGTCGCCGCCATGGGACTCCGCCTTGATCAGCATTCCGGTCATTGCGGCCATCATGTCGCGGTAGGCGGGAACGATCGTGTCGTAGAGGGTCAAAGCGGGTTCCTTTTGGATGGTGTCAATCGCGGACGAGCTTGCGCAGGGTTTCGATATGGTCGGCTTCATGCGCGGGCTTGTCCCAGCGGATGCGGTGGACACGGGGGAAGCGCATGGACAGGCCGGACTTGTGCCGTTTGCTGACATGCGCGCTGTCGAAGGCGACTTCCAGCACCATGTCGCGCTTCACCTCCCGCACAGGGCCGAAGCGGTTGAGCGTGTTCTGCCGCACGAAGCGGTCCAGTTTCTTCAATTCCGCATCGGTGAATCCGGAATAGGCCTTGCCCACCGGCAACAGATCGGCCCCCGCATCCGGGTCGCCATCCCAACATCCGAACGTGTAGTCGGAATAGAAGCTGGACCGCTTGCCGCTGCCGCGCTGCGCATACATCATCACGCAATCGATCAGCAGCGGATCGCGTTTCCATTTGTACCACAATCCCGTCTTGCGCCCCGCGACATAGGGCGAATCGCGGCGTTTCAACATCAACCCCTCGATCGCATCGTCGCGGGTGGTTTCGCGAATCTCTGTGAGGCGTTCGAAACTGTCCGCCTGTACGATGCGCGATAGGTCGAAATGCGTGTCGGGCAGGCGATGAATAAACGCCTCCAACTGTTTGCGGCGGTCGGCCCAGGCCTGTTTACGCAAATCCTGCCCGTCGATCTGCAATGCGTCGTAGAGGCGGACGAAGGCGGGTGCTTCCGCCAGCATCTTCTTGCTCACGGTCTTGCGTCCCAAACGCTGTTGCAACGCATTGAAGCTGGCCGCCCCGCCCTGTGTCGCGTCGTTCGCCTCCCCACCCTGTACATTGCCGCGCACCAGCAATTCGCCGTCGAGGACCGCCGGGATTTGCAGTGCGTCGAGCATTTCGGGAAAAGTCGCCGAAATGTCGTCGCCGGATCGCGAATAAAGCCGCGTCTCGCCCGCGACGTGGACGAGTTGTACGCGGATGCCGTCCCATTTCCATTCCGCGGCATAGTCGTCCATCGACACCACCGCCTCTTCCAGCGGGTGGGCCAGCATGAAGGGGCGGAACAACGGGATGTTCTCGGTGTCGGGGGGTTCTTCGCCGTCCGCCGCCCAGGCGAATAACGGCGCATAGGGCGGTTCGAGCGCGTGCCAATATTCCTCGATCTGGTCGACCGTCTTGTCGAACGCCTGTGCAAACGCGGTCTTGCCAAGCCGTGCCGAAATGCCGATCCGCATGGCGCCGGTCGCCAGTTTGAGGAGCGCGTATCGTCCCGAACTGTCGAGCCGGTCGAGCAGGCGCGGCAGGTCCTTCTGCACGGTCGCGCGGGTCATCCCATACAGCATATCGACCGCCTCCGCGACGCCGGGCGGTGGTTCGACCGCACCGATGGGATCGGGCCAGAGAAGGCTGGCCGTTTCCGCCGTGTCGCCCACGAAATCGCGGCTTAACGTCCATAGAACCGGGTCGACGCGTTCCTTCAACGCATTGCGTATGGTGGAAGATTTGACCGCCTTGAAATCCAGCCCATCGGTGATCGCGGCGAGCGCCCACCCACGGTCCGGATCCGGCGTCTCGCGCAGATATTTGGCAATCAAGCGCAGCTTTTCGTTCCGGCTGCGCGTGAAGACCAGCGCGTCGATCAGGGCGGCGAATTCTTCCACCTATCGGGGTGCCTTATTCATCTTCTTCTTCACGTCCGACCATGGCAAGCGCGCGAGCGCGGCGTTGGGTCAACTGGCACCAGCGCAGCAGAGCGTCCTCACGGCCATGGGTGATCCAGCTTTCGGTCGGGTTCACTTCCTCGATCGTGCGGGTCAGTTCGTTCCAATCGGCATGATCGGAGATGATCAGCGGCAGCTCGACATTACGCTGCCGCGCGCGCTGTCGCACTCTCATCCAGCCGCTGGCCATGGCGGTGATCGGATCGGGCAGGCGGCGGCTCCACGCATCGTTCATCGCCGATGGCGGCGCGACGACGACGCTTCCGCGCATATCGTCCTTCGTATGGTCGGCAACCAGCCGCAATTCACCCAGATCGATGCCGTGATCTTCATACAGGCGGCACATTTTTTCCATCGCGCCATGCAGATAGATGGGATCGCTGTGCCCCGCCGCGCGCAATTCGGCGATCACCCGCTGCGCCTTACCTAGCGCATAGGCACCGACCAGCACGCAGGCATCAGGGTACGCGGCGAGCCGCTCTGTAATTTTGGCGATCTCTCCTTCGATCGGGGGGTGGGTAAATACGGGAAGGCCGAAGGTCGCCTCGGTTATCAGCACGTCGCACGGCGTCACTTCGAACATCGGGCAGGTCGGATCGGGGCGGCGTTTGTAATCGCCGGTCGCGATGATCCGCTGGCCTGCATGTTCGAGCAATATCTGCGAGCTGCCCAGCACATGACCGGCGGGTAGGTATGTCGCGTCGACCCCGCCCTTCAGCCGCACGGTTTCGCCATATTCGACCGGCGTGGTGTTCCCGCCCGATGGCCCTTCACCCGTTTGATAGCGCAGCTTCATGATCGCCAGCGTTTCCGGCGTAGCAACGGTCGCGCCATGCCCGCCGCGCGCATGGTCGGCATGGCCATGCGTAACCAAAGCATTATCGGCCGGAATGGACGGATCGATCCATGCGTCCGCCGGCTTCACGTAAATGCCGTGCGGATGGGGTTCTATCCAGGAGAAATCGGCGGCCATATCCATTCAACCGGAACGGGGCGCGAACCGTTCCCGGTCCGCCCCGTTGCGGCGTGTCATTCGGACGCGGACCCGCTTTCGCCGCCGTCGGTCGTCTCGTTATCCGCTGGCTCGCCACGGTCGTCGGAAGTTTTCGCCGCCGCCTTTTTGGCTTTCTTTTTGCGCGGTGCCTTGGGCGGGGCAGGGGTGGTTTCGAAGGTGGGCTTCCCGTCCTTCATCGTCACCTGCACTTCACCGCCATCGGCCAGTTTGCCGAACAGCAATTCTTCCGCCAACGGCTGCTTGATCTCATCCTGTATAAGGCGGCTCATCGGGCGGGCGCCATACAGCTTGTCGTAACCCTTCTTCGCCAGCCAGGCACGCGCCTCTTCGTCGAACTGGATATGGACGTTCTGTTCGGACAGTTGCAGCTCCAGCTGCAGGATGAATTTATCGACCACCCGGCTGACGGTGCCGGTGCCAAGGTACGCGAAGGGCACGATCGCATCCAGACGGTTGCGGAATTCGGGCGTGAACATCTTCTTCACCGCCTCGCTGCCCGCATCCGCTTTCGATACATCGCCGAAACCGATCCCCTGCCCGACCATGTCGGATGCGCCGGCATTGGTCGTCATGATCAACACGACATTGCGAAAATCCACCGTCTTGCCGTGATGGTCGGTCAGGCGGCCATTATCCATCACCTGCAGCAGGATGTTGAACAGGTCGGGATGCGCCTTCTCAATCTCGTCCAGCAACAACACGCAATGCGGGTTCTGGTCGATTGCGTCGGTCAGCAGGCCGCCCTGATCGTAACCGACATAGCCGGGAGGCGCCCCGATCAGGCGCGATACCGAATGGCGTTCCATATATTCGGACATGTCGAAGCGTTTGAGCTCGATGCCCATGATACTGGCGAGCTGACGCGCGACCTCGGTCTTGCCGACGCCGGTGGGGCCGGAAAACAGGAACGACCCGATGGGCTTGTCCGGATCGCGCAGGCCCGCACGGCTCAGTTTCATGGCGGAAGAGAGACGTGTGATTGCCTCGTCCTGACCGAAGACGACATGTTTCAGATCGCGACCGAGATTTTCCAGCGCCTTCTTATCGTCGCTCGATACGGATTTGGGCGGAATGCGGGCCATGGTCGCGATGACCGCCTCGATCTCGCGCGCGGTGATCTTCTTCTTGCGGCGGCTGGGCGGAACCAGCATCTGCATCGCGCCGACCTCGTCGATCACGTCGATCGCCTTGTCGGGCAATTTGCGGTCGTTGATATAACGCGCGGAAAGTTCCACCGCGGTCTTGATCGCATCGGGGGTGTATTTCACCTTGTGATGATCTTCGAACGCGCTGCGAAGGCCTTTGAGGATCTTGACCGTATCCTCGATCGTCGGTTCGTTGACGTCGATCTTCTGGAACCGTCGCAGCAGGGCGCGGTCTTTCTCGAAATGGTTTCGGAATTCTTTGTAAGTGGTCGAACCGACGCAGCGGATCGTTCCGCCCGACAGCGCGGGTTTCAAAAGGTTGGACGCATCCATCGCCCCGCCGCTGGTCGCGCCCGCACCGATAACCGTGTGAATTTCGTCGATGAACAGAACCGCGTGCGGCATCGCCTCCAATTCGGTGACGACCTGCTTCAGCCTTTCCTCGAAATCCCCGCGATACCGTGTCCCGGCCAATAAGGCGCCCATGTCGAGCGAATAGATGATCGCTTCGTTTAGAACTTCGGGCACGTCGCCTTCCACGATCTTGCGGGCCAGACCTTCCGCGATGGCGGTCTTGCCGACGCCAGGGTCGCCGACGTAAAGCGGGTTGTTCTTGCTGCGGCGGCAAAGGATCTGGATCGTGCGGTCGACTTCCGGACCGCGCCCGATCAGCGGATCGACCTTGCCATCCTGGGCCTTCTTGTTGAGGTTGACGGTAAACTGATCGAGGGCGGTTTCTTTCTTGCCCTTGCCACTTTTCTGTTCTTCGACCGGGCCATCTCCTGCTTCCTGCGCGGCGGATGTTTCGGCGGGCTGTCCGCCCTTGCCGATCCCGTGACTGATGAAGCTAACCGCGTCCAGCCGGCTCATATCCTGTTGTTGCAGGAAGTAGACCGCATAGGAATCACGTTCGGAAAACAGGGCGACCAACGCATTGGCACCGGTCACGGTATCCTTGCCCGACGACTGCACATGCAGGATCGCGCGCTGGATCACGCGTTGGAACCCGGCAGTCGGTTGCGGATCGGCATCTTCCTGCGTTTTCAAGGACTGGTATTCCTGATCGAGATAGGTGCGCACGACCTCGCCCAATTCGCCCATATCGACGCCGCAGGCATCCAGAACCTGCATCGCATCTTCATCGTCGATCAGCGCCAGCAGGAGATGCTCCAGCGTCGCATATTCGTGATGCCGGTCGGACGCATGGGTCAGCGCGGCATGAAGCGTCTTTTCAAGGTTCTGGGCAAAGCTGGGCATGGGGCATGTCTTTCGATCTGATCTTCTTACGTCATAGATAGGATGTCCGCGCAGGATTTCGAGGCTCCTGTACCGCTACGGACCGGCATGGCGCATTACCGTTTCTTCTTTCCGAACAACGCGGCCGCGGCGGTCATATGTGCGGCACCGGCATCGCGATGCGCGGTCACGCGCGCAATTTCAGTCTGCAATGTGGTGATCCGGTCGGCCAGTTCATCCTGCGAATACGGGGTCAGGTCTTCGCCGGAAAGCCGGCTGGCGGCATCGCCTTGCGGGCGCGGTCGATCGTCGTCGGTCATGGTGATCGTCAACCTCGCAAACGACATGGCTTGCTGTCAATGCCTGCTTTGTTTAGGCCGCGCGATTGTCGGATTGCTTGAAGGGGTAGGCACCGGCAGATTTGTATGAGGGGAAGCAGATCGCATGGCGATACCGGACATGATGCAGGCATCGGGCTACGACACGCCAGGCGGGCCGGACGTGCTACGGCTCGAACAGGTGGCCGTGCCGAAACCGGGTCCCGGCGAAGTGCTGATCGAAGTCGCGTTCGCAGGCGTCAATCGGCCCGACGTCATCCAGCGCAAGGGTCATTATCCACCCCCACCCGGCGCGTCCCCCATACCCGGACTGGAAATTGCCGGCACCATCGTGGGCCTCGGCGATGCGGTTCCCGATGGGATTGCCGGGCAACCCGTC
Source organism: Pontixanthobacter sp. (assembly GCA_049650705.1). Classification (GTDB taxonomy): domain Bacteria; phylum Pseudomonadota; class Alphaproteobacteria; order Sphingomonadales; family Sphingomonadaceae; genus Pontixanthobacter. The sequence goes on from JBASAR010000040.1 coordinate 6,789, forward strand.
TGCGCGTTGGTGACCGGCGGTGGATATGCGCAATATGCCATTGTGAAATTTGCCCATTGCCTGCCCGTCCCCGATACGCTTTCTATGGCAGAGGCGGCGGCCCTGCCCGAAACCTTGTTCACCGTGTGGCACAACGTATTCCAGCGCGGCTGGGCGTCGCACGGGGAGACGATGCTGGTCCATGGCGGAACCAGCGGCATCGGCACCATGGCGATCAAGCTGGGCAAGCTGTTCGATATGACCGTGATCGTCACCTGCGGTTCGGACGATAAATGCGCGTCGGCACGCGGCATCGGGGCCGATCATGCGATCAATTACGAAACGCAGGATTTTGTCGAGGAGGTGAAGCAGATCACCGGTGGTAGCGGCGTGCAACTGGTACTCGACATGGTATCGGGCGATTACGTACCCCGCAATCTCGCCTGCCTGGCGGAGGACGGGCGGCACGTGACCATCGCCGTGCTGGGCGGGATGAAGGCGGAACTCAACATGGCGCAGATCATGGCGCGGCGACTGACATTGACCGGATCGACTTTGCGCGCGCGGCCCGACGCGTTCAAGGCGCTGTTGTGCGACGAGATCGCGAAGGAAGCCTGGCCATTCGTGGAAGAGGGGCGGCTCAAACCCGAAATGGATCGCACATTCCCGCTAGCGCAAGCCGCCGCTGCCCATGCGCATATGGAAGCCGGCGATCATATCGGTAAGATCGTCCTGGAAATGCCGCAGACGTAGGGCACCCATGCCTAACCGCTTGCCGTTTGGCGGGCGATGGCTTAGGCCTTCCTCCTGCATGGCCGCTCCGCAAGGGGCGGCCCTATTCTTTTATACCGGAGATACGACGTGGCCAAACCTTCACAAAAAGCGACAGGCGGCGACCAGGCCAAACCCCTGATGCCCCATGCCACCGCGACCTGGCTGATCGACAACACGTCTCTGGGTTTCGAACAGATTTCCGAGTTCTGCGGACTTCATATCCTGGAAGTGCAGGCCATGGCGGACGATCTGGCGGGGAGCAAATATACCGGCCGCGATCCGCTCCATTCCGGCGAATTGACGCAGGAAGAAATCGATCGCGGTCAAGCCGATCCGGCCTATTCCCTCATCATGCAGAAGGCGCCGGTGGAAGTGACCCGGACGAAGGGACCGCGCTACACGCCCGTGTCCAAACGGCAGGACAAACCGGACGGCATCGCCTGGCTGCTGCGAAACCACTCCGAAATTTCCGATGCGCAGATCGGCAAACTGATCGGCACGACGCGCAACACGATCAACGCGATCCGCGACCGCAGCCATTGGAACATCCAGAACATCCAACCCAAGGATCCAGTCACGCTCGGCCTGTGTTCCCAGCGCGAACTGGATCAGGTCGTGGCCAAGGCGGCGAAGAATATCCCGCAGCCCGAAGTGGACGAGAGCGTCGACGAGGCGGAACCGGCAACCGTGCCCGTGAATGCCGGCATGTCCGATCGCGAAAAACTGATCGCGGAACTGCATGCCGAACGCGATGCCGCCGAAAAGGCATCGGCGGAAGCCGCTCAGGAAGCGGAAGCGGCTGCCTGGCTCGAAGCGAAACGTTCGGGCGAAGGCGAAGTCGAAGAACGCAACCCGCACGAAGAACCCGAAACGCCGCCCGCGCAGGATTGACGTATAAACGGGCGCATGCGCGTACCGTTTATTCGCCCGAAAGCCTACTTTTGCCCTTGCCGGGAAAGAGGACTTCCCGCATTCCGCTGACATGAATGTCAGTACCGCATCGCCCTTCGCATCGATCCAATATCACCATCCCTGCGAATGGGGGATGGAGCTTCCCGCGCTCGCTTTGCCGGCCATGTTCGCCGCCAGTATGGAACGGGCGCCCAACGCCCCTTTGGCGCATTTCATGGGACGGACATTCTCCTACCGCGAATTGTATGAAGACGCCCGGCGGTTTGCCTCTGCCCTGATGCAGAACGGTATCGCGCCGGGTGACCGGGTTGGCCTGTTCCTGCCCAACGTGCCGATCTACATCGCCGCCTATTACGGGGCGATGATGGCGGGCGCGGTGGTGGTGAATTTCTCCCCCCTCTATTCGGTCGATGAACTGGCCCACCAGGTGAAGGATTCCGGCACGCGGATGCTCGTGACCGTCGATGTGCCCGAACTGTATGGCACCGCGCAAAGGGTGCTGCACGGTTCGGTGCTGGAAACACTGGTGGTCGGTCGATTGTCCGCCATCCTTCCGACGGTGAAGGGTTTCGCGATGAAGCTGTTCGCGCGCGCGAAGATCGCCAAGGTCGCTTACGGCGCGGGGCCGGGGGGCACGGTCCGCGAATGGTCGGCCATGCTCGATGCAGCGGACACCAGCGTCGGTAACGAATTTCCTGCGATCAAGACCGACGATCTCGCTTTGTTGCAGTATACCGGTGGCACCACCGGCGCGCCCAAGGGTGCGATGCTGACACATGCCAATCTGTCGATCAACGCGCAGCAGGTCGCCGCGATCAATCCCTATGGCGATGCGGCGAACGAGGTGTTCATGGCTGCGCTGCCGCTGTTCCACGTCTTCGCCAACACCGCCCTGCTCAATCATGCGGTTGTCAGCGGGGCATCGCTGGCCATGGTGCCGCGTTTCGATGGGGCGCAGGTGCTCGACACGTTGCAGAAACATCGCGCAACCGGTTTTCCCGGCGTACCGACCATGTTTCAGGCGCTGCTCGATAACCCCAAAAAGGCGAAGACCGATTTTTCCTCGCTCCGCGTCTGCATTTCGGGTGGGGCGGCGCTGGCGGCACCGGTCCGGGAACGGTTCGAGAAGGAAGCGGGCGTGCGCCTGGTGGAAGGTTACGGCCTTACCGAAAGTTCGGGCGTGGTGTCGGTCAATCCCTACGCCGGAACGCGAAAGCCCGGCACGATCGGACAGGTGGTTGCGGGCACCCGCATCCGGTTCGTCGACAAGGAAGATGCCGGCAAGCCCGCGCCGGAAGGGGAGCCGGGCGAACTGGTCGTCCATGGTCCGCAGATCATGCGTGGATATTGGAACCGGCCCGATACGGATGCCGATACTTTCGTGGAGATCGACGGGCTACGCTGGTTGCGAACGGGAGACATCGCGGTTCAGGACGAGGATGGCTTCCTTCAGATCGTCGATCGCAGCAAGGATATGATCGCGGTCGGCGGGTTCAAGGTTTTCCCCAGTCAGGTCGAAAACGTGCTGCTGCAACACGATGCGGTGAAGGAAGTGCTCGTGATGGGCATGGACGACGAATATCTGGGCGAAACGCCGCATGCTTATGTCGTTCGCAACGATGGCGCGACCACGGGTGAAGATGCGCTGACCGAATGGGTCAATACGCGGGTTGGCAAGCACGAACGGGTGAAGAACCTGGTCTTCCGGAACGATCTGCCCAAGACGATGATCGGCAAACTCGATCGCAAGGCGCTGCGGGCGGAAATCGGCCGTTAACGCATTGGCGCGGCGGGATTTCTACGTTGCAAGCGAGAGTTTGCGTTCGCCGGTTGCTGGTGCTTCGGTCTTCGGTTCATCGGTCGTATCCACCTGCATCCCCCCGGGCGCAAAGCGACCTTCGACCACGGCACCCTGTTCGATCGTCAATGCCTCATACGCGACGTCACCCACGATCTGCGCGCTTTTCAGGACCACCAGGTCGCGTGCGACGATCGATCCGTTCAAAGTGCCGGCCAGACGCGCGGTTTCCGCCGTCACCGCGCCTTCGATCACGCTGTCTTCGCCCTGAACCAGCGATGCGCAGGCCACGTCGCCTTCGATCCGCCCGTCGACATGCAGTTCCGTCGATGCGGCGACATTACCGGTAATCGTCACGTCGGTGCCTATGACGGAAAAGGTCGAATGACCGCTCACCGTTCTATTGGCGCGCTTTTGCGGACGAACTACCGTTTCGGGCTTCTTCGAGAACATGAGGGGCCTTTTCCAGAAAGGGGCGCGGATTGACCGCGCGCCCATTGACGCGGACTTCGAAATGCAGGTGGGGCCCGGTCGATCGTCCGGTGCTGCCGATACCGCCGATTATGGCACCGGCATCGACCGTCTGACCGATCTGCGCATCGAAGCGAGACATATGGGCGTAACGCGTCATCAGACCGTTACCGTGGCTGATTTCCACCGTTCGGCCATACCCCGACTTCGTGCCGACAAAACTTACTTTGCCCTTGGCCGCGGCGTAGATCGGCGCGCCGCTGGGACCCCGAAAATCGAGACCGCTATGCATCGCGGCCGCACCAGTGAAGGGATCGCGGCGATAGCCGTAGCTGGACGTGACCATACGAACATGCGCCGGGGCGACCTGCGGTATGGCATCCAGCCCACGCTCCAGCGCCGACATGCGTGCAATGCTGTTGCCGAGCCGCTGAAAACGCGGATCGACGGTACCGGTGGGGCTGTTGCCAAGAATTTCGAGCGGGCCACCCATGGCCCCCAGATCCGCCGTGCGTGTCATGACATCGGGATTGAGGCCGAGTTCGCGAATGGCGGCCACCGCCCGGGCGGAACGGCGATCGGCATAACGGGTAAGGCGTTCGGTGAAGGCGATCTGCCGCGCTTCCAGACGGGCCAGGCCGGCGGCCTCGGGGATGAGCGCGCTGATTTCGGCGACGGTGCCCGCCGTGTCGCTCTCGATGTCAGGCGGCGTATCGCTGGACCCCTCCGCCGACATGTCGCCATCGCGCGCATCGTCGGGCAGAAGCGGCGCCATCGCTTCGAGGAATTCCTGTCGCTTTTCCAGATCCTGCGTCACGGCCTTCAGATCGGCGGCAAATGCGGCCTGCCGTTCTTCCTTGGTCGCCACTTGCGCCTGTCGTTCGATCAGCTGGTTCCGTTCCGACTTGGCGCTATATTGGTTCCAGGCGAGCACCGCCATCGACACTGCCCATGCAATCAAAGCCATTATGACGACCGCAGCAGCGATCGCCTGGGCACGGGAAGATATCTTGATGAAACGAACCTGTCCCTGCGACCGCATGAAAAACTCGCGGGTCGGGAAAAGGCGCGCCATAAAAATCTGCAGCCGCTGTCTCCAGCCGCCGGCATGTACCGTCTGTGTCAAAAACAACCCCGTGACCCGTTATTGTCGTGTCGTGCGTGATGGGGGCGGATACCCATCAAAGTTCGAGACGTCGAATCCGGGCGCAGAGCCGAGGGGTGAGGCGACACCGTGATACGATGAGCCGTTATCCTTAACGATTTTTTCCCACGAATCATGGGAACCATTGCGCTTTAATGCCCTGAGCACACCTCTAGTCTTGCGGCGGACGCACGATATAAGCGACTTATGGCCGATACAACGCGAACCCACGATCACACGATCGCCACCATGGCGTCGCAGGCGCGCACGGCGCAAAATATCGTCGCGCGATGCGATACGCCGAAGAAAAGCCGCGCGGTCGTGCAGGCGGCCGATGCGTTGGACGACAGTCGTTCTGCGATCCTGGAGGCGAATGCGCGGGATACGGATGCCGCGAAGGCCGACCGGATGCCGGTTGCGATGCTGGATCGCCTTCATCTTACCGAAACGCGCATCGCCAATATGACGACGGCCATGCGTGCGATCGCCGGACTGCCCGATCCGGTGGGGACAATCATCGACCGATCGACGCGGCCCAACGGGCTGGAACTGGCGCGTATTCGCGTGCCCATCGGCGTGCTGGGCATCATCTACGAAAGCCGCCCCAACGTAACCGCCGATGCCGCCGCCCTGTGCCTCATGTCTGGCAACGGCGCAATTTTACGCGGAGGGAGCGAGGCGGTGCATTCCAACCGTGCGATCCATGCCGCGTTCCAAACCGCCCTGCACGATGCCGGTTTGCCGCGCGACATCGTGCAACTGGTGCCTTCGCAGAATCGCGCGCTGGTCGGTGCGATGCTGACCGCGAGCGGCGCGATCGACATGATCATTCCGCGCGGGGGCAAGCGGCTGGTGGCGCGGGTGCAGGCGGATGCCCGCGTGCCGGTCCTCGCCCATCTGGACGGCGTGTGCCACACCTATGTTCATGCCGACGCAGAACCGGCGATGGCACGCCGGATCGTGGTCGATGCCAAGATGCGCCGTCCGGGCATTTGCGGCGCAATGGAGGCCCTGCTGCTGGATGCGCGCTTCCCGGATGCGGCGGGCGTCGTCGATGCGCTGATAGCGGCCGGATGCAGATTGAAAGGCGATGCGCGCGCGCAGGCGATCGATCCGCGGATCGATGCGGCGGACACCACCGATTGGGGCAAGGAATATCTGGATGCGGTGGCGGCGATACGGGTGGTCGACGGGCTCGAAATGGCCTGCGATCATATCGCGGCCCATGGGTCGGGCCATACCGACGCCATTGTTACGCAGGACGCTACGGTTGCGGAGCAGTTTTTGGCCCGCATCGATTCGGCCATCGTGATGCATAACGCCTCCAGCCAATTCGCCGATGGGGGCGAGTTCGGGCTGGGGGCGGAAATCGGGATCGCTACCGGCCGTTTGCACGCACGCGGGCCGGTCGCGCTCGAAGGGCTGACGACCTATAAATGGCAGGTTCGCGGGCGTGGTCAGGTGCGGGGCAAGGCCTTCGATGAAGCGCCCGAGGGTTCGCCCGACTGATGCGCACGGGTTTGCTGGGCGGCAGCTTCAATCCCGCGCATGGCGGACATCGCCGGATCAGCTTATTCGCCATGGATGCGCTGGGGCTGGACGAGGTTTGGTGGATGGTCTCGCCCGGCAATCCGCTGAAACCGGATGACGGCATGGCACCGCTGATCGCGCGAATGCATTCGGCTGTCGGGCAGGCGAAGCGCGCGCCGATCCGGGTGACGGCGATCGAACGGGCGTTGGGCACGCGCTATACCGTCGATACGCTTGCGCGCATCCAACATCGCTATGCCAAACGGCAGTTCGTGTGGCTGATGGGATCGGACAATCTGGCACAATTCCACCGCTGGCGTAGCTGGCGCGATATTGCGCGGACGATGCCGATTGCGGTCATCGCGCGGCCCGGTTATGATGCAGCTGCTATTGCCAGCCCCGCAATGGCTTGGCTCCGCCCCTATCGAAAGACTGCGGGCGCGTTTCGGCAGGGGGCCATTGGGAGTGCCCCGGCACTGATAACGCTGACATTCGATCCTGATTCCCGTTCGGCCACGGCCATTCGCCGCGCCGACCCCGATTGGGCTTCGCATGTCGCGCATCGCCCCATCCGCGACCAAGTGACGCACCGTTTGATCCATCCGCTCGCCGCCCATCGCCAGCCGGCCGCTCGAAAACCGACCATGCACGACGCGGGCGCTGCATGACCGCCCCACCAACCATTCATATTGTCCGGAGTACCGCTATTTCCCATGAACACTGCCATGACCGAATTCGCCGACGCGCCTGCAACCGGCGCAATATCCGCCATGTCTGATCCCTTCGAAGCCAACGAACCAGTCGCCGAACCGGGATCGCTGCTGGCACTCGTGCTGGAACAGCTGGATGACGATCAGGCGCAAGACATCGTCACGATCCCGCTGGCCGGCAAATCGAGCATTGCCGATCACATGGTCATCGCATCGGGGCGATCCACGCGGCAGGTCGCATCGATGGCGCAGAAAATGGCGGAGGAGGTCAAGAAAGGCGGCTTCGGCCCCGCTCGCTTGGAAGGACTGCCCGCGGCCGATTGGGTATTGATCGATGCCGGCGACGTCATCGTTCACCTGTTCCGGCCCGAAGTGCGCAGCTTCTACAATCTGGAACGGATGTGGGCGTTCGGCGACGCACCGCCGGTCGCACCGGGTTCGGCTTGACGCGGCGCGGCGGGCGTCGATCGTGCTGCTGCATGTCATTGCGCGCGGAAAGATCGGTCGTTCGCCCGAAGCGGAGATCGTGGCGCGATATGAAAAGCGGATCGGCTGGCCGCTACGCCTGACGGAGCTGCCCGAAACCGGCGGGCGTATCGCGGAACCGGTCGCACCGATGAAAACCGTCCTGCTTGACGAGCGTGGCCGGCAATTCCAATCGACCGAATTCGCGCGGCTTCTCAACGAATGGCGCGATGCCGGGGTGCGCGAGACGCGGTTCGTGATCGGCGCGGCCGACGGCCATGATGACGAGACACGCGAAGCCGCCGATATGCTGATGGCGTTAGGCGCGGTGACCTGGCCGCATATGCTGGCGCGGGCCATGCTGCTCGAACAGCTTTATCGTGCCACCGCGATCATCGCGGGCCACCCCTATCACCGCGAATGACGTCGTGACGGCGGCCCAACGTATGCTGATCATTGGCGTTATGATGCTGTGTGCGCTGTCCGGCGCGTTTGCTTTGGGGCAGCGGGCTCTTGCACAGCGGAGCGACGACACGGCCGGATTCGCCGATATCGACACGACGCGAGACGCGCTGTCGCGGGCACTGACGCAGCAGCGTGCCGCCCGCCTGCGCGGCGAACGACTGGAAAGCGAAGCGCGCGGCGCGTCGCAGGCGATGGAGAAAACCGCGACCCTTGCAGCAGCGCTCGCAGCGCGTATCCAGCAATCTGAGGCGGGGATTGCTGCGGCGGAGGCGCGTATGGCACTGATCGCGAAGCAACGCGCGCGGTTGGACCGGCGGCTTGCGGTTCGCCGCGAACCCCTGGTCCGGTTGACCGGCGCGTTGCAGACCATAACCCGCCGCCCCCTGGCGCTGTCTGCGCTCCGGCCCGGTTCCCTGCGCGATACGGTCTATCTTCGGGCGATGTTGGAAAGCACCGTGCCGCAGGTCCGCAGGCGCACCGCTTCGTTGCGCAGCGAGATCGCGCGCGGCGATGCGTTGGAGGCGGAGGCGGCGCAGGCTCTTGGCGCGTTGCGGGCGAATGAAAGCAATCTCGGCAAACGCAGGCTGCAATTGGCCGCGTTGGAAAGCCGGCAACGCCTTGCCTCGCGGCGGGTAAGCGGCGATGCGGCGCGCGAGAACGAGCGGGCGCTGGCGCTGGCGGAGGAGGCGCGCGATCTCGATACGCTGATCGGCGAATTGGACGAGGCAGGCGGTCTGCGCAAGGAACTGGCCGCTTTGCCGGGTCCGATCATGCGTCCGTCCGATCCCGCCGTCGATCGTATGGGCAATCGCACGGTCGATACGGCAGCCACCGCCGGAGCATCGTCGGAACGCCGTGTCGCTTCGGAAGGCCGCCGGTTGCGGTTCCAGTTGCCTGTTACGGGCCGTACATTCGCCGGCTTCGGCACGGTCGACCGGGTCACCGGCATCCGAAACGACGGGATCACTCTGGCCCCCAGGGGCGGTGCGCAGGTCGTCGCACCGGCGCGCGGACGGGTCGCTTTCGCCGGCCCCTATCGCGGTTATGATCGCATCGTGATCATCGAACATGAAGGGGAATGGACCAGCCTGATCACAGGCATGGCGCGTACCGATGTCGCGGTGGGGGAAGATCTCGTCGCCGGATCGCCCATCGGTATAGCCGGCGTTGCCTCGCCGCGCGTGACGCTGGAATTGCGGCGTGCGGGAACCCCGATCAATCCGCTGGAATATCTGCGATGAGGATCGTCACCTTTCATTAAGGCGGCGGCGCGGATATGATGCCAAGATGCGAAAGGTAACGACCGACCCAATGAAACGCGCCCGCAAACTCCCCCCGCTCATTCGCGCCGCCGCTTTGGTGTCCGCCGTTGCACTGATCCCGGCCACAACGGCGTCCATGGCGCAGGTCGACGGACAGGCGGGGCCCGAATTTGCCGCGTTGTTCGCGACCTATCAGCAGATCAAGGCCAATTATGTCGAGGATGTCGACGACGAAACGCTGATTCGCGGGGCGATCGACGGGATGCTGGCATCGCTCGATCCGCACTCCGCGTTCCTCGACGGGTCGGACCTCGAGCGCCTCAACACCATGATCGATGGCAATTATTCCGGCCTTGGCCTGAGTGTGATCGAAGAAGACGGTGCGGTGAAGATCATTTCGCCCTTCAACGGCAGCCCGGCGGACAAGGCCGGCATAAAGGCGGGCGATTACATCACCCACCTCGACGGGAAGCTGATCTACGGCGGCAGTCTGGACGATGCGGTTGCACAGATGCGCGGACCTGCGGGCACGTCCATCCGCCTGACCGTATTCCGGCCCGGGCGGGACGAGCCGTTCGATGTATCGGTAACGCGCGGTGTGATCGAACTGGAGCCGGTGACGCACGATCTGGCCGAGGGCAATATCGGCGTCATTACGGTCAATGAATTCTCGCGCGACGTGGGCGCGGACGTGTTCGCGGCTTGGCAAGCGCTTCGGCGCGATGCGACCGGACGGATGAACGGGCTGGTGCTGGATTTACGGTCCAATCCTGGCGGTTCGCTGGACGAGGCGGTGGCATTGTCCGACCTGTTCCTGGACAAGGGGCGCATCGTGTCGCAGCGGGGCCGCGCATCGGGCGAAACCATCTATTACGACAGTGAAAGCGCGTTTCGCGGTGCGATCGCCGGCGACGTGCCGATGATTGTGCTGATCGATGCAGGTTCCGCCTCCGCATCCGAAATCGTCGCCGGTGCCTTGCAGGATCACCGACGTGCGGTGGTGATGGGCCAGCAGAGCTTCGGCAAGGGCAGCGTGCAGACGCTGTTGCCTCTGACCCGCAAATCGGCCCTTAAATTGACGACGGCGCGGTATTACACGCCGGCTGGCAATTCTGTGCAGGAAGGCGGCATCAAACCCGATATCAAGGTGCCGCAGCTGTCCGATCCCGATCTGGCGAAACGCGCCAAGTTCCAGCTGCGAGAAAGCGATCTGCGCGGGCATCTGGTCAATGAACTGGGGCTGGAGGACGAAGCGCTGGAGAAGGACGGCACCGAGGACCCGCGGTTCCAGAAAACTGCCGCCGAACTGGAAGCGGAAGGAATCGAGGATTTTCAGCTGCATTACGCGCTGCAAACCCTTCGCCGGACCAAACCGGGCAGTGTCGCACGGCGATAAGCGATCGCGATGCGCATGAGTCGATCCGCCGCCATGGCGCGTCATATCGCGCTTGGCATTCCCGCATTGCTGCTGGCTGGTGCCTATATCGGCCAATACGCATTCGGCCTTTATCCATGCGAAATGTGCCTGTGGCAGCGTTGGCCGCATTTCGCGGCATTGGTGCTAGCGCTGATCGGGTGCGTAGCTCCGAAGCCGCGCATATGGACGGCGCTGGCGGCGCTTTGCATTTTCGCATCCGGCCTGATCGGCGGCTTTCATGCCGGTGTCGAATATGGCTGGTGGGAAGGGATAACCGGCTGCGCCACGGCGGGTGCGGGAGCGGCTGGAGATGAAAGCGCGCTCGATGCGATCCTGAATGCGCCGCTCGTCCGCTGCGATCAGGCACCATGGAGCCTGTTGGGCGTTAGTCTGGCAGGATGGAATTTCCTTATCAGCAGCACTGCCGCCATCGCCATCCTGCTTCTGCTGCAAAAATCCAACCACGAAAGCCGGACATGACCGCTACAGCCAACGCAAACGCCCCCCGCACCGATCGAATGATCCGAGTCGACCAGGCGGGCGAATTCGGTGCCACCCGCATCTATGCCGGGCAGTTGGCGGTGATGGGCAATCGCCATCCCATGGCGGCGGAAATTCGTGCCATGGCGGCCGAGGAAGAGCGCCATCACGAACAGTTCAACGCGCTGATGACGCGGCGCGGCGTGCGCCCGACTGTACTGCATCCCTTGTGGTCCGCCGCTGGATATGCGCTCGGCGCAGGCACCGCCCTGCTCGGTCCCGAAGCCGCCATGGCCTGCACCGCCGCCGTCGAAACCGAAATCGACAAGCATTATTCCGATCAGCTCGACGAATTGGAAGCGGATGGTGGCGATCCCGAACTGACCGCCATGATCGAAGATTTTCGCGAAGACGAACGCAACCATCGCGATTCGGCCCTGGCGGCGGGGGCCGAGAACACGTTCGGCTATCCCGTGCTGTCGGGTGCCATTCGGCTGGGATGCCGCGTGGCGATCAAACTGGCGGAACGCATTTAAGCGGTCGTCAGCGATCGTTCAGCGCGGACGTCGCATCGTCCATATGGCCCATTCGAGGATATAATGATGAACCGCTTTTTGACCATCGCAACGCTTACCGCGATTGCCGCCCTGGCCTACCCTGCGGCTGCGCAGGACGATATGGCGGCTGCCGAACCGACCGACGATGTTTGCATGGCAATCGTTTATGGCAATGACGATGCGCCGCAGTGCGAGGAAAATCTGATCGTAGTTATCGCGCGATTGCCCGAAGGCGATCGGTATCGCATTCCCCAGAACCTGCGTCTCTCCGACGATGCGGCGAACAACTCCTGGGCCGACCGGGTCGAATCGCTGGAAATGATCGGTGATTTCGGCACCCTGTCGTGTTCTACCGTGGGTGCGGGCAGCTTCACGGGATGCACGCAAAAACTGATCGAACAGGCCTATGGCGAACGGCGCGAGGGGTCCGAGGTCCGGTTCAGCGAACTGATTGCGGCGGCACGGCAGGAACGGCTGAGCACGATCGATCAGGATGCGGCCGAAGAACAGGAACGTGTCGAGGAAATTGAGCAGGAATATATCGAACGCCTCGAACGTGAACGCGCCGGTTCCGTGGGCGACGAAGTGCTCGATCCGGGCCCGCTTCCCGGTGCGATCGTGAATTCGGATGGTCTGCCGGCTGCCGAACCATCGAAGGATACGCCGTTCGACGATGGTGACGAAGAAGTCCTGCCCTTGCCCCGGTAAGTCGTGTTTCATGGCACGCCGAACGCCGTATTAACCCCATTCGGGTAGGACGCGCGGTATGACGACGCCTATCACGACGCTGACTATCTTCGGCACGCGGCCGGAAGCGATCAAATGTTTCCCGCTGGTTCATGCGCTGCAGGCCGACAATCGTTTCGAATCGAGGCTCTGCGTATCCGGACAGCATCGCGGAATGCTCGATCAGATGCTCGATATGGCGCGGATCATCCCGCATCACGACCTCGATCTGATGCGGCCCAACCAGACTCTGGACGCGCTTACCGCCGGTTTATTGACCGGTATCGGACAAGTGATCGATCGGGAAAAGCCCGATTGGGTCATCGTTCAGGGCGACACCGCCACCGCCATGGCCGGCGCGCTCGCCGCTTATTACCGCAAGATCCCGGTCGCCCATGTCGAGGCCGGGCTCCGCAGCGGGGATGTTCATCACCCGTGGCCGGAAGAGGTCAATCGCAAGATCGTAGGCAGTTTCGCGGCCCTGCATTTCGCGCCGACGCAAACCGCCGCCGATGCCCTTCGCGCAGAAGCGGTCGATCCCTCCACCATCCATGTGACCGGCAACACCGTGATCGATGCGCTTCACTGGATCACGGGGCAAATCGAACGGCAACCATCGCTCGCGGGCGGTCTGGCGGATCTGGAGGCGCGGTTCGAAGGCACGCGCATTATCGGCGTTACCAGCCACAGGCGGGAAAATTTCGGTGACGGCATGACCGCCATTGCCGCCGCCATCCGACGCATTGCGGCACGCGACGATGTGGCGATCATCTTTCCGGTTCATCTCAACCCCAATGTGCGCGGCGTGATGGAGGCCGAATTGAGCGGCCTCGACAATGTCGCATTGATCGAACCGCTGGATTATCCTCATTTCGCCCGGCTCCTCGATATCTGTACGCTGATGCTCACCGATAGCGGCGGGGTGCAGGAAGAAGCGCCGGCATTGGGCAAACCGGTCCTGGTCATGCGCGAAACGACCGAACGCCCCGAAGGTGTGGAAGCCGGCACCGCGATGCTGGTTGGCACCGATCCCGAAACCATCGTGGCTGCGACCGAGCGGCTGCTCGACGATAGCGATGCCTATACCGCGATGGCACGAGCGCATAATCCGTTCGGCGACGGGCAGGCCGTGTCGCGGATCGTCGCACTGCTCGCGAACGCCTGACCCGCCCGTCGTTCCGCACAGAGCCGCCATTACCCATATATTTACCGTGCCGCGTTAAGCCGCCGCCAGAACGTTTTCAGGCGACAGGAACACCATGCGCGGCGACATCAAACCCGAAGTATGCGTCATCGGCCTCGGCTATATCGGCCTGCCCACGGCGGCGATCATCGCGCGGGCCAATTGCCGGGTGACGGGTATCGACGTGTCGCAGAACGTCGTCGACACGATCAATCGCGGCGAAATCCATATCGAGGAGGTCGATCTCGACGGGCTGGTGCGCGGCGTGGTCCAGCGCGGAATGCTGACGGCAGCCACGCAGATCGCCCCGGCCGACGTGTTCGTCATCGCGGTACCGACACCGTTCGAAAAGGATGGGCAGCATACGCCCGATACATCCTATGTCATGGCCGCCGCGACCGAAATGGCGGGCGTCCTGAAGAAGGGCGATTGCATCATTCTGGAATCCACATCGCCCGTGGGAACCACGGAGGCGATGCGCGACCTCATCGCCGGGCTGCGTCCCGATCTCGCCCTACTCGACCCTATGTCCAATCGGGCCGGGGGCATTCCCGATATCTCGATCGCCTATTGTCCCGAACGCGTTCTGCCCGGTCGTATCCTGGAAGAATTGACGCACAACGACCGCTCCATCGGTGGGATCACGCCGCGGTGCGCGCGCAAGGCGCTGGCGTTCTACAAACGGTTCGTGCGCGGTGCCTGCGTGACCACCGACGCCCGTAGTGCGGAAATGACCAAACTGGTCGAGAACGCCTATCGCGACGTCAACATCGCCTTCGCAAACGAATTGTCGATGATCGCGGACACCATGGCGCTGGACGTGTGGGAGGTCATCGCGCTCGCCAATCGGCATCCGCGCGTCAACATCCTGCAGCCCGGGCCGGGGGTGGGCGGCCATTGCATCGCGGTCGATCCCTATTTCATCATCCACGGCGCGCCCGAGCACTCGCCGCTTATCCGGACCGCCCGAACCGTGAACGACGGCAAGATGCATCACGTCATCGCGCAGGCAAAGGCGCTGATCGACTCCAATCCCGGTGTGCCGGTTGCGTGCCTAGGGCTTGCGTTCAAAGCGAATATCGACGATTTTCGCGAAAGCCCGGCGCGGTTCGTGGCCGCCTCCATGTCACGGGAGTATGGCGACCGGATCAAGATCGTGGAGCCCTATGCCGCGCAATTGCCACCCGAATTTACCGGCACCGGTGCCGAACTGGTCGACCTCGACCATCCGCTGGAAAATTGCGGGGTCCTGATCGTGTTGGTCGATCACGACATCTTCAAAGTCGTCCCGTCCGAAGAACGTGCCGATGCCGCGATCTACGATACACGGGGGATATGGCCCGATGCGACAACGCGCCCGGCGGCACCGAACCTGCGACTGGCAAGCTGACCGGCGATATTCTTACCGATCGGGTCATGCCAAGGATCAGGGGCGCCCGATGCTGTCATAGGTGAAGCCGGCATCGCGCACATCGGCGGCGGTGTAGATATTGCGCAGGTCGATCAGCACCGGCGCTTTCACCAGCCCCTTCATGCGTTTGAAATCCAGCGCGCGGAACGCATCCCATTCGGTCACGATGGCCACGGCATCGGCGCCTTCGATCGCAGCATAGGCATCGTCTTTCATGACCACGCCGGGCATCAGCGGGGCCGCCTGTTCCATGCCTTCGGGATCGTATGCCGTTACGGTAACGCCCGCATCCTGCAACGTCTGCGCGACGGCGATGGCGGGGCTGTCGCGCATATCATCCGTATTGGGTTTGAAAGTGAGACCCAGCAGAGCGACCGTTTTGCCCCGTGCCGCCTCCGGTCCGCCCAATGCATCCACCACCTTGCGACCCATCGCACGTTTGCGGGTTTCGTTCGTTTTAACCACCGCTTCCACGATGCGCACCGGGCTTTCGTAATCCTCCGCCGTTTTCAGCAGCGCCAGCGTATCCTTGGGGAAGCACGACCCGCCATAGCCGGGGCCGGCATGGAGGAATTTGGGTCCGATGCGATTGTCGCTGCCGATCCCGCGGCTGACATCCTGCACGTTCGCGCCGACTTTCTCGCACAGATCGGCCATTTCGTTGATAAAAGTGATCTTGGTCGCCAGAAAGGCGTTGGCCGCATATTTGATCAGTTCGGCGCTGCGGCGGCTGGTGAACAGAATGGGCGATTCGTTGAGGAACAGTGGGCGGTAAACCTCCCGCATAATGTCGCGCCCGAAATGGTTTTCCGCCCCGATCACGATCCGATCCGGACGTTTGAAATCCGCGATGGCCGCCCCTTCTCGCAGGAATTCGGGGTTGGATACGACCGCATATGTCTGCGACGTGCCACTGTCCTTCAGGATGCGTTCGACCGCATCGCCGGTACCGACGGGCACGGTGGATTTGGTCACGATGACCGCTTCGTTGGACAGATGCTCGCCGATCTCGCGCGCCACCGCGTGGACGAAAGACAGATCGGCATGTCCATCGCCTCGGCGGCTGGGGGTGCCCACGGCAATAAATATGGCCGCCGCTCCGGCGATTCCTTCGGCCAGATCGGTGGTGAAGGACAGCCGCCCGGCTTTCACGTTCGATGCGACCAGTTCGGCCAGGCCCGGCTCGTAAATCGGCATCACACCGTCGTGCAGGGCGTCGATCTTCGACTGGTCCTTGTCGATGCAGACGACTTCATGTCCGAAATCGCCGAAGCATGCGCCCGACACCAGCCCGACATAGCCCGAACCCACCATTGCGATTTTCATGATCGAATATCCTGTTGCTGTTTGCCGGTGCCTACCGGATCAGACGTTGTGATAGCGTTTATACCATGCGACGAAACGGGGCACGCCCACATCGACACTGGTGGTCGGGGCATAGCCCAGATTGGTACTGATCGCGTCGATATCGGCAAAAGTCTTGTGAACGTCGCCATCCTGCATCGGCAGCATGGTCATCTTCGCCTTTTTCCCGCACGCCTCCTCCAGCAGGCCGACGACTTTCATCAGCGGTTCGCATTGATGGTTGCCGATATTGTAGAGCGCATGGGGTTTCGAACTGCCGCCGGGTTTTTGTGTCCCATCATCCGCAGGCGGACTGTCCAACACGGCGACCACGCCCGATACGATGTCATCGACATAGGTAAAATCGCGGAACATGTCGCCGCCATTGTACAATTCGATCGGGTCGCCCGCGAGGATCGCTTTCGTAAACTTCCACATCATCATGTCGGGTCGGCCCCAAGGGCCGTAGACGGTGAAGAACCGCAGGCCGGTGGCGGGCAGACGGTACAAATGCGCGTAGGTTTCGCTCATCAATTCATCCGCTTTTTTCGTGGCGGCATAAAGCGACAGCGGATGATCGACGCGATCTTCGACCAAAAACGGCATCGTGTCGTTGCCGCCATAGACGGACGAGCTGCTGGCATAGACCAAGTGTTCGGTCCGCGCATGGCGCGCGATTTCCAGCATGTTGAGGTGGCCGACCAGATTGGCGGTGACATAGGCATGCGGGTTCTCGATCGAATAACGGACGCCCGCCTGTGCGCCCAGATGCACGATCCGGTCGAAGGTTTCGTTCGCCAGCGCGGATCGCAGCGCGTCCATGTCGGAAAAATCGACCTTGTGCCAGGTGAAGCGGCCATCGGCGACGTCTTCGATCCAGGCGATCCGGTCCTTCTTCAGCTGCACAGAATAATATTCGTTCAGCTCGTCGATCCCGACCACCTCGTCGCCGCGCGCCAGCAAGCGGCGGGCGAGGGTTGAACCTATAAAGCCGGCGACGCCGGTGATCAGAACGCGCATTACAACGTCCAGTCCGCTTGCCCGCGCAACACGCCCTTGAGATCGGCGAGCGTGCCGTTATCACCCACATGTTTCCGCAATCGCGCAGCGCCCATGTCCAGATATTCGCGGTGCGGCACGGCAAGAACGACCAGATCGTATTGCTGCGACAGCGCGTCCACCTTGAGCTCGATGCCGTATTCGTGCCGCGCTTCCGCCGCATCGGCGAGCGGGTCGTGAACGGTCACATCATGGCCATGCGCGGTCAGCGCGGCGATCATATCGGCCACCTTGCTGTTGCGAAGATCGGGCACATCCTCCTTGAACGACAGGCCCAGCACCAGCACGCTGCCCGCCTTTCCGCCGCGCTGTTTGTGTAACTCGCCAGCGACCCATTCCGCCATCGAGGAATTGACGCCGCGTCCGGCCAGGATGACTTTGGGATCGTGGTCCAGCGCGCGGGCATGATGGGCGAGGTAATAGGGATCGATCCCGATGCAGTGCCCACCGACCAGCCCGGGCGAAAACGGCAGGAAGTTCCATTTTGTATTCGCCGCGTCCAGCACGTCCCAGATCGACAGGCCGGTTTTTGCAAAAATCTGCGTGATTTCATTCATGAAGGCGATGTTGATATCGCGCTGCGCATTTTCGATCACCTTCGCCGCTTCCGCCGCGCGGATGGACGCCGCTTCGAACACGCCGCCGGTCGTCACCTTGCCATACAGGGCGGCCACTTTCGCCAGCGTGTCGGGCGTGTCGCCGGACACGACTTTGGTAATCTTACCGATCGTATGTTCGCGGTCGCCCGGATTGATGCGTTCGGGGCTGTAGGCGAGGAAGAAGTCCGTTTTCCAAACCAGTCCCGTCGCCTCTTCGATGATGCCGGCGCAGACGTCTTCGGTCACGCCGGGATAGACGGTGCTTTCGTAGATCACGATGGGCTTGCGGCCATCGTCATGCGTGCGTTTCACCAGCTCCGCCGCCATTTTCGATGCGGCGCGAATCATGGTAAGGTCGGGGTCCATTGCCTCGTCGATCGGGGTCGGCACAGTTACGATGCAGATATCGCACGCGCCGATCTCGGCCAGATCGCTGGTCAGGGTGAGCGAGGACGCGGCCAGCTGCTCCCCCGTCAATTCGTTGGTGCGGTCCTGGCCATCGCGCAATTCCGCGATGCGATCGTGCGAGATGTCCATGCCGATCGTGTCGAAATGCTTCGCCAGTTCCACCGCCAGGGGCAGGCCGACATAGCCGAGACCGATTACGCAAACGTGGCTGGACATTGTTCGATGGTACCTGAGGTTGAAGGGCGCTTCGCCCTAATGTCCGGCACCGGTCAAGGCAAGGCGCGCCGGGCGGGCGCCGAAAAGCAACCCGATCAGTCGAGCGCGATGTCGGGCGCATCTTCCTGCTTCATGCCGACCACGTGATAGCCGCCGTCGACATGATGCACTTCGCCCGTCACGCCCGATGACAGACCGGACAGCAGATACACGCCCGCCCCGCCGACATCGTCGATCGTGATATTGCGGCGCAGCGGCGCGTTCAGTTCGTTCCATTTGAGGATATAGAGAAAATCGCCGATCCCGCTGGCGGCCAGTGTCTTGACCGGCCCTGCCGAAATGGCGTTCACCCGGATGTTTCGCGGCCCCAGATCGTTGGCAAGATATTGCACGCTGGTTTCCAGTGCCGCCTTGGCCACGCCCATCACGTTGTAATGCGGGATGACTTTTTCCGCCCCGTAATAGGTCAAAGTCAGGATCGCGCCGCCATCGGGCATCATGTCGGAAGCGCGTTTCGTCACCGCGACCATGCTGTAGGCGGAGATGTTCATGGTCATCAAAAAATTGTCGAGGCTGGTGTCGACATATTTGCCGCGCAATTCGTTCTTGTCCGAAAAACCGATGGCGTGAACCAGAAAATCGATCGTGTTCCAGCGCGATTTCAGCGTGTCGAACGCGGTATCCAATGCGGACATTTGCGACACATCGCATTCGAAGGTCAAATCGGAACCCAGCCGCTCGGCCAGCGGCTTCACGCGTTTGGCCAGCGCATCGCCCTGATAGGTGAAGGCCAGTTCCGCGCCCTGCGCATGCAGCTGTTGCGCGATACCCCAGGCCAGCGATTTTTCATTCGCCAGCCCCATGATAAGGCCGCGTTTGCCCGCCATCAGTCCCGTCATTCCAAGGTTCCTTCTCGTTCGGCCGAACCGTTTGCCGCGTCCGGTTCGGCCAATGCCGCATTCAATTCGGCCCCGGCAACCATTCCTAACCCCACGATGTAGAAAAACAAAAGCGCGATCATGATGCCTGCCAGGCTGCCATAGGTAAGATCGTAGACGAAAAAGTTGCGCAGAACCGGCGGCAGGGCGGCGGTGACCGACACCCACCAGATCGTCACCAGCAGCGCGCCGGGCCATTTGGGAAACGCCTTCCCGCGATAGGCCACCGGCGTCAGCGTCAGGAACAACAGATAAATCGAACCGAACAGGCCGAAAGCGGGGATGATCCGCGATATCGCCAGCTGGTCGATGATATCGTTGAGCCACGGCAGATAGGCGCTGATGATTTCTTGCGCCGTCCCGATCAGCACCTGCGCGATCAGCGACAGCATCAGCAAAATGACTGACAATACGATGACCCCGATCGACAGCAGGCGATAGCGCCAGAAAGCCAGCGTGGCCTCGGTGCCATAGGCGCGGCGTAGGATTTCGCGGATCGTCTCGATCAGGCTGGATACGGTCCACAGGCCGATCAGGCCGCCGAACCACAAAAGCAGCCCCGACCGCGCCTCCACCACGCTGCGCGCGACCGGTTCGATGACCTTGCCGACCACCGGGGGCAGGGCGAACAGGATCGCGTCGATAGTGGCGGCGCGATCCGCTTCCTCTCCGATCAACGAAAAGATCGCCGCCCCGGTGATGAAGAACGGAAACAGGGCGAGCAGCGCCATATAGGCCAGATTGCCGGCATGAATGAACCCATCGTTCCAGGTACCCGACGATACCCGCTTGATGACTTCGAATGCACGGGTGCCGGGGCCGACACGCGTATTGATCTGTCGTTTGAGAACGGAACGCCGACTGCCGACGCGCCGTGCTTCCGGCGTAAGCGACGGGACGCGGCGTTCATGGGGGCGGGGAAGTTCGGCGATGATGCGGTCCCCTGAGGCGGCGTGTCGGATTCCCGATCCGAAACTTACATATCGGAACGGGGGTCGCTGTCGTCCTGCCAGTTTTCCAGCCGTTTGGCGAGGTCGGTCGTGTCCTTGGGCAAGGCAATTTCAAGCGTGACCAGCTGATCGCCCCGGCTTCCGTCTTTTTTCGAAAAACCCTTGCCTTTCAGGCGCAGCACGCTGCCGCCATCGGTGGCGGGTTTCAGCGTCATCATGACCGGCCCGTCCACGGTCGGCACTTTCACCTTCGCGCCGCGCAGCGCCTCGTCCAGTGTGATCGGCAGATCCAGGCGCACATCGCTACCATCGCGGCGGAAGTAAGCATGGCGGTCGATGGAGATGGTCACGATGCCGTCGCCGGAACCACCAGGCCCCTGTTCACCCTTGCCCTTCAGCCGCATCTGCGTGCCGTCCTCGACCCCGGCGGGGAGCGAGAGATCGATCGTCTTGCCGTCCGACAGCGTGATACGCTGCTTCGCCCGCGACGCCGCGTCGGTGAAGGGCACGCGGAGGCGATAACCGACATCGGCGCCCTTTTGCGGTGGTGGAGGGGGGCGTCGTCCGAAGCCTTGAGGGCCGCCGCGGGGGCTTCCACCCATTCCTGCCCCCATACCACCACCGCCGAACAGCCCTTCGAAGATATCGCCCAGATCGGCGTCCTGCCCGAAGCCCTGCTGGCCGCCCGGGCCACCACCCATTCCGCCGCCCATTCCACTGCGAGACCGCCCGCCGCCCATGCCGCCCCCCATCCCACCGAAGCCGCCCCCCATACCGCCGAACGGGTTGGTCGGGTTACCCTCCCCATCGATCTCGCCGCGATCGAATTGCGCGCGTTTGGCGCTGTCGGACAGGAGGTCGTAGGCTTGCGTCACTTGGCTGAACCGTTCGGACGCTTTGGGGTTATCCTTGTTCCGGTCGGGATGAAGTTCCTTCGCGAGTTTGCGATAGGCGCTTTTGATGTCCTTCTCGCTCGCATTGCGGGGGATCGACAGGGTGGAATAGGGATCGGCCATAGCCAAACAGCTAGGTGGGGGCGGACAGGCTTGCAAGCCAACCCTGCCTTCTTTCGCACCGCCCGAACCGCCGCTATGAACCCATATATGGACGACCAACATAGCCAGGTGCCGGACGGCGACCCCTTCGCGATCTTCGACGATTGGTTTGCGCAAGCAAAGGCCAGCGAGCCGAACGATCCCAACGCCATGGCGCTGGCCACCGCGACGCCGCAGGGCGCGCCGTCCGTGCGCATGGTGCTGCTTAAAGGCCACGATGCCGAAGGTTTCGTGTTCTACACCAACGCGCACAGCCGAAAGGGCGCAGAAATTCGCGCCAATATGCAGGCGGCGCTGCTGTTCCACTGGAAGTCGCTGCGGCGGCAAATCCGGATCGAAGGATCATTGGAAGAAGTGGATGCCGCGACGGCGGATGCGTATTTCCATTCGCGCGGCCACGCCTCGCAAATCGCATCGGCGGCATCCGACCAATCGCGTCCGCTCGATACGCGGCAAGAGTATCACGCGCGGGTTGCCGCGCTGGAAGAACGCTATCCCGATGGCACGCCGGTTCCGCGGCCGCCGCATTGGACGGGGTTTCGATTGGCCCCGCAGGTCATCGAATTCTGGCTCGACCGACCCGGGCGAATGCACGACCGCCGCCTGTTCATGCGTGACGGACTGGCGGGTGGGGTGGCGGGTTGGGCAAACACGCTGCTGTACCCATGATCGCCCCATACCCATGACGGACCCATATGCATGACGGACCGCGCGACCCTGACCCGCAGCGCGGCGATCGCATCCATCGCGACCGCGCTGAGTTTGGTCGCGCTCAAAGGTTGGGCGACGATGGAAACCGGGTCCACCGCGATGCTCGGTTCGCTGGCGGACAGCGCGCTCGATCTGGTCGCCAGCCTCGCTACGCTGGTCGGCGTATGGATCGCCGCGCAGCCGGCGGATGACGACCACCGGTTCGGCCATGGCAAGGCGGAGGCGCTGGCGGCGATATTCCAGGTCATGCTGATCGCGCTGTCCGCCTCGGCCATATTCTATGCCGCCATCGTCGCTCTGACACAGGGCGGCGGGACCAGCGCCGCGCCGCAGGGCATCGGCGTATCGATGGTGGCAATCGTGGCCACCCTGGCGCTGCTCGGCTGGCAGCGATACGTCATACGCCGTACCGGATCGGTCGCGATCGGGGCGGATCATACGCATTATCAGTCGGACCTGCTGCTGAACCTCGCCGTGATCGTGGCATTGGCGCTCGACCAATATGCCGGGTTGACCGGGATCGATCCGGTATTCGGCATCGCGATCGCGCTCTGGCTGGCATTCGGCGCATGGCGTGCGGCGGGCGAAGCGATCGACCATCTGATGGACCGCGAATGGCCGGAAGAACAGCGGCAACGCTTCGTCGAACTGGCCGCCCGCCATCCCGAACTTGCCAATCTGCACGATCTGCGCACCCGGACCAGCGGCACCCGCGACTTCGCGCAATTCCACGTCGATCTGCCCGCCACCATGAGCGTGGGCGCGGCGCACCACATCATCGAGAAGGTCGAACACGATCTGCAAAACCATTTTCCCGATCTGGAGCTGCTCATCCATATCGACCCCGCCGGCCATGTCGACGAACCGGGCAACGCACTGGTCGAGCAGGACGAATTCAAGAAATTGCACGAGAAAGAAACGCCATGAACATCCCCTATTTTCACGTCGACGCCTTTGCCGACCGCCCCTTCACCGGCAATCAGGCGGCGGTCATGCCGCTCGACGCATGGCTTCCCGACGACGTTCTGCAGGCGATCGGGGCGGAGAACAATTTCGCTGAGACCGCCTTCGTGGTGAAGGACCGGACCGGCGCAGCGGATTACGAACTGCGCTGGTTCACGCCTACCAGCGAAGTGACGATGTGCGGCCATGCGACGTTGGCGAGCGGGCATGTCATTCTGACCCGCGACGGCGGCCAAGGCGTAACCTTCCGCACTCGGCAAGCCGGTGTGCTGGAGGTGCGGCGCGATGGCGGCGGCTATGCCCTGTCGCTGCCTGCGACACGGGTTGAAAATCGCGAAGACCAAGCGCTGCTCTCGGCATTGCGCGTGAAGGGCGAGGTTCACCATTCCATATCCGGCGCCGAACAGACGGCCATCGTGCGGGTGAAGGACGAAGCCGCTCTGCGCGCGATGGACGTCG
>JBASAR010000041.1:0-2783 GCA_049650705.1 Pontixanthobacter sp.
CCGCTGGCCCGCGCCAGGGCATCGATTCCGGTTTTCCCTCCCCCTCCCATCCTCGCCGGAAGGCAGGCCGCATGCCGCGGGTCGGATGCGGCTTTCAGCCGAAGGAGGGCAGAAAATGGGTGATCTGGTCTTGAACTATCGCGCTTGCGGGGCCGAGTGCCGCGAGGACTGGTTGCGGATGCTGGCAAACGAGAACGGCTTGCCGTTCGGGACCGTGCAGCGCTTGGCCGAGGAACTGGGCGAGCGGGAGGATTTTGGCGAGCTGGTTGAAATTTGTGAGCGCGGCGGGAGAGCGGTGCAATGACCGCTGGCACCCTTTCCCGCAGCGAGCGGATTGCCCGGCTCAATGACCGGGCGCGGCAGGCGATGGGCCTTGCGTGCCTTGCCGTGGCAACCGAGGGCTTTCGGGCCTTGTCCGAGGAAGATCAGTCGCGAGTGCGCGAGCTGGTCGAAACCTTCGACGCCTTCACCCCGGATAACGATCCTTATGGCGAGCGCGATTTCGGGGCGATCTATCAGGATGTCGATGGCCGCTGGACGACCGCGCGACCGGCGCGGCCTGCCGCAACCGTGTTCTGGAAGATCGATGCATACGACCGCGACTTGCGGTTCGGCAGCGAGGACCCGGCAAATCCAGCGGTGACCCGGCGGGTGCTGACCATCATGCTCGCCAGCGAATATTGAGGGGAGGCAGTCCGCGCGCCGCCTGACACGTCAGGCGGCGCGTTGATCCACGAAGCAATGCTCGTTGTGCCAGTTGAGAAAGGCCGGTTCGGGATCGAACCGGATTGCTGAGCGCAAGGTCGCGTTCTCGAATTGCTGGAAATAGTCGCGCGTCTCGCGGCTCTGGCTTTTGCGCAATTGCTGCGAGACGCGGATGCGCCGTTGGCGATCGACCGTGATGAGCCCGCGATCGAAGGCGCGGTCGAGTGTCGCTGAAAGCAGCAGGCCATTTGCGGGGTTGTGCCGGTTGTCACTGTCCTTGCCCCACGGTTTGATGTGGCTTGCAGTGAGCAGGCGCGGATCGGCGATGCCGGTGATGCAGCAGGTCTCTTCGTAATTGGCGAGTACCGCGCGGCGGAAGAAATCCTGGCCGACGCGCTGGTTCACAAGCGCCTGTGTGGTGGACTCGCCTTGATAGGGCTCGAACCGGAATTCGCTGCGCTTTTCGTTGAGGCGCAACGGCGGCGGTGGTGGCTCGAACTGGCCGACCTGGGAAGTCCACAAGCCTTCTGCCCGCGAGACAAGACCGGTCCAGTCCTGGCCAAACTCCGCATAGGTGGAGCGATCCAGCTTGGATGCGCCGTCCAGGCCTTTGCGCCCGCTAACCGTGATTTTGGGATCGAGGCTGGCGAAGTTGCACAGCTTCATCGCGACCGAGCTATTCGTGCGCCCGAGCGCAGCGGCAAGCTCCTGGATTTCTGGATTGCCCGAGTGCAGCTTTCCGAACGGCAGCTGGAAGTAGAGATACAGCGCGAGCACCGTCTCCTCTTCGCTCCAGCGTTTCCGTGAACTGCTCTCGACTGCCATGGCGAAGGTTTGAGCGAGAGTGATCCAGCGCGCAAGTCTGGCGGTTTGCCAAGTGTTCGCATGCCTTTCGATCAGGCTGGTTCGTTTTTGAGCACCTTCACTGGCCGCACTCGGTCAGCCTTCAATGCCCTGCCCGCGCCGGTTCCCCCGGCCTTTGCCGGGGTCACCCGTGTTGGACATGAAACCTGTCCTTGGCCGTGCTGCCTTCCTGTTTGGTGCAACGAGCCACCAGACACGAAAGGAAATCATCATGGCACGCAGCAATACCGCACCCTCGCAGGAAACCAATCCGCCGGACTTCCTCGCCTGGCATGTGGCCAACAAGGGCGACAAGGGTTTCTGGACCCGCATCGGAGCGGCGTGGTTCCACCGCGACCGCAAGGGCCTTTCCCTTCAACTGGAAGTGGTCCCGATCAATGGCCGGATCGTTCTGCGCACGCCGCTGGACGACGAGAAGAAGGAACCGGGCGCTTAGCGCCCGGCCTTCGGGTGTTCATCAAAGGCTACTTGGTGCCACCCCAGAGTTTATGGTCGGCCCAGTCGACTGGGAACCCCATCATTTGCGGATTGCCATAGGGCATCGCGCCGACAAGCGTCTGAAGCCGCTCTCGCCAAGTGTTGCCGAGTTCTGCTCGATCAAGGCAATGTTGGATCATGGCCAAAGTGTTGTAGATTTCCTTTGGTGCGCTGCGGTTCAAGGCTGCCGCCAAATTCGGTGGCGATTTCTTCGGCAGTTTGAGCGAAACGTCGAGAGTTCTGTTCCACAACCGCCCGTGATGGGCGCAGATGTTCCGGACAATCGCCAACTGGTGGAGGAAGGTCACGAAGATCACTTCGTCGAGATTAAAGGGATCTGCGACTTTTTGCCGGAGGCTCGGTTCTTTGAGAGCGGCATACCATTGCGACAAGAGCCCGAATGAAAGTAGCTCGGACGACATCCATACTGGCGGCCTTGCAGGCTCTGAGTATCCGCGTTTGTAGTGGCGGATGAAGGTGTCCTTGGATCGGGCGACCTCCTTGTCGAGGCGGGCGCAGTTCCGATTGAACTTGTTTTGATCGGCATAGATCGCTTGATCGAGGTAGGAGAAGCCATCTCCCAGCATCGCCATCTCGTATGCCCAGGCACCACGAGCCGCCACTTCAACCCGCTCGACTGCGTCAAGAACGAGCAGGCGCAATTTGCGATCGAATTCGTAGAGATCGAGTACGGTCTGGAGGTTGGTGCCTGTCCGGAATCTTGGGCCAGCTTGCCC
>JBASAR010000042.1:0-7498 GCA_049650705.1 Pontixanthobacter sp.
ATGATGGAAGGCCTGATCCAGAAAATGCGCAACGAGATAGGGCGCCCCGTAACGGTTGTAGCGACGGGCGGGCTCGCCATATTGTTCGACAGAAACACCGACATTTTCGATGCGGTCGATAACGACCTCACTCTTCAAGGGCTCGCGCTTCTGGCGCGACAAGCCACCGACAAGGCGAATACGTGAAAAAGAATTTCAAACCGGAAAACGAATTGCTGTTCCTGGCGCTCGGAGGGTCCGGCGAAATCGGGATGAACGTCAACCTTTACGGGTGCGACGGCAAATGGTTGATGGTCGATCTGGGCATGACGTTCTCCGGCAATGAATATCCCGGCGTCGATCTGGTATTTGCCGATCTCGAATTTATCGAAGACCGTGCCGAAGATTTGCTGGGCATAGTGCTGACCCATGCGCATGAAGATCACATAGGCGCCGTACCCTATTTCGCAGCCGAACTCGGCGTGCCACTTTACGCAACGCCATTCACCGCCGAACTGGTCCGCCGTAAACTGCAGGAAGCAGGTCTGGCAGGGGAGGTCGAACTCAACGTGATCGATGGTGACGCGCCGTTCGACATCGGTCCATTCGGCATAGACTATGTGCCTCTGGCGCATTCCATTGCCGAGGGGAACGCGCTGCTGATCGATACGCCTTATGGCCGTGTATTCCATTCGGGGGACTGGAAGCTTGATGAGGATCCCATTATCGGCGAACCGACGACGGCGGAAGAGCTGACCCAGATCGGTGATGATGGAATTCTGGCGTTGGTCTGCGATTCCACCAATGTCTTCAATCCCGAACCCAGCGGATCGGAAGGCATGGTCTATCGCGGCTTGCTGGAAGAAGCGGCGAAGCATGAGGGGCGGCGTCTTCTGGTCACGACTTTCGCGTCCAATGTCGCACGGCTGCATACGCTGGGCGAAGTGGCGAAGGAAACCGGACGCCGCATTTGCGTTGCCGGGCGTTCGCTCGACCGCATTCTGGAAGTATCCCAAGCGCATGGGTACCTGACGGAATTTCCCGATCCGGTCGATTTCGATACGGCGATGCGCTTACCGCGCGGCGAAATCATGATCGTGGCGACCGGGGGGCAGGGCGAACCGCGTGCGGCTCTGTCGCGCGTTGCGGATCAGAACCACCCCATCGATCTGGTCAAGGGCGACGTGGTGCTGTTCTCCAGCCGTCAGATACCCGGCAACGAGATCGCGATCGGGAAGATTCAGAATCGGCTGTCCGAACGCGGCATTGTCATGGTCACGGATAGGCAAAGCGACATTCACGTATCCGGCCATCCCGGCAGGCCCGAACTGGAGACGATGTATGGATGGCTGCGGCCGGACATATTGGTGCCTGTACATGGGGAAATCCGCCACATGCGCGAACAGGTGCGTGTAGGGCAGGCAGCGGACATTCCGAATAATATCTTCCAACAGAATGGCGACATCATCCGTCTCGCGCCCGGTAAGCCGACACGCCTTGGGCGTGTGCATACGGGGCGCCTTGTACTCGATGGCGATCTTATCGTGCCGGCCGATGGCGAAAGCGTCGTCATGCGCCGGCGTATTGCCTATAACGGGGTGGTCATGGTCGCCCTGCAGCCGGACGGCAGCGCGCAGATCGATGCCATGGGGCTCCCGCTGGATGAGGATTTTCCCGACTTTGTCGCCGATACCCAGAAGGACATTCGCAAAGCTCTCGCAAAATTGAAAGGCAACGCGCGGAGTGAACCCAAGACTATAATTGAGGCGGCAAGGCTTGCGACGCGGCGTTCGGCACAACGGTGGAGCGGAAAGAAGCCGCAGATTATGGTGATGTTGGGCGGCCGGGCCTGATCCTTTGCAGATAACGTCCATCGTCGCGATTTTCGCATTGGTCTGGATCATGACCGCTTTCGTCATGCTGCCCTTCGGTATCCAGACGCACGATGAGGCCGGTATTCCAAAAGTCCGGGGTCAGGCCGACAGTGCGCCGGCCAATTTCCGGCCAGGGCGATTGGTGTTCCGCGCTACCATTGTGTCGGTTGTGCTGACCGTCCTGTATGTGATGAACTATACCTATGGTTGGATCGGCGCGGATACCATGAACCTGTTCGAACGAATGTTCGCCGAACCGGGCTAGCGCTCAATCGCGCAGTCTTTCTATTGCCTGCGCCAGTGCAACGTAGAGCTTTCCCATATCCGAACCCAGGATAGTGACACCTAGCGCATTGCCATCGCGAGTGGAAAGAAGGCTGCGTAGCATGGCTTCGAAATCATGAATGTAACGGCTGACATTCTCACGAAAATCATGATCGGCGGCGTATAGGTCGGCAATATCGCGCGCTTCGGTGTTGTCGAGCAGGCGAATGGCACGCCGGGTGAAAATACCGCGGTCGCCTTTCAAATATGCCGCCCATGCCGTGTCGGATACATCGGTAGAGAGCATTTTCGTGATATCGATTGCGTGAGAATTTAGGCTTTCGGTCAATAGAGCCATGCGGCGGGCAAAATCGCTGTCGACCCGTTCTTCCAACTGTTCCCGCGCATGTATTACACGATGCTCAAGATTGCCGGCCAATCGATCGACATCCGCAAGCTGATCACGCAAATGTTCAATCGTACCGCGGCCCTGCAGATCGGCATTTTCCAAAGCATTTTCGAATTTGTCGATGGAGGCGCCGACGCTTTCTTCAAGCGATCGCTGAAGTACGGCGCTGCTTTCCGAAGCAAGGGAGTTCGCAAGACCGGTGATCTTTCGATGCAGTTCATTGGCGATCCTCGACGGTTGCAGCCGCGCGGCATCGTCCAACGCGGCAATCGTGCTCTCCAGACGTTGGGCGATCTCGGTTGCAAAACTTTCGCCGCTATCGCGCAACTTCGCCAGTTCGACGGTCAGGCCATCGATGGTGTCGCGGCTTTTGTCGGTTGTAGCCACCGCCTGAGTTCCCAGACTGTCGATATCCGACAGCACGCGCTTTCCGTTGTCCTCGGCGCTCGTCAACGCTTCATTGAGTTGGCCCGCATGTTTGAGGGTATCGGTCACCACGGCTTCCAAACCGATCGCTTCCTTGCGTATTCTTTCCAGCCGATCTTCGGCGTTCGACAATGCTGATGGCAGTTCCTCGTTCGAATGCTGCGCACTTGCCTGCACCAGTTCAAGCAACCTAACGCAGGCTTCGGTAAGGTCGCGCACTTTGCCATCGGTGTTGACGAGAATATCCCGGTTGCCCTGGAGTTTGGTTTCGATTGCATCCGCATTATCGACGATGTTTGCCTGCACGGAATGGGCCTGATCGGCCGTATCGTGAAGCAATACGCCCAGGGCGATGACTGTCCGGGTCATAGCGTCCCCTTCGGTGTTCAGCCGTTCGATATGTGCGCGCTGCGCATCGAAACGCGAACCAAGTTCACCATCCAACGCTTCGAACCGCGTGGTCAGCAGTGCCAGGGCTTCTTCCTCGTTGTCGGTCAACGCCGCGCGCCGTTCGCCGACCTTGGCTGCCAAATGCGCCTCGCGATCGGCGATGCTGGCGTCGATCGCCTCCGCCTCGGATCGCAGGGCGTCCAGCTTACCGTTCGCCGCAGCGAGCGACTGTTCATCGATACGGTGAATTTCTTCAAGAGCGCCCGTCAAGCGAGCCTTGAGCTGTTCGATTCGCCCGGACCAGATCGTGATCGCCTCGTCCTGTCCTTCACGCAGCGCAGCATTAACGGCTTTTGCTTTCTCGCCGACCACATCGATCCGATCCTGCACGGATTGAAGAGCGTTCTGTGCGTCCAAATCGAATTGTTTCGTTTGGGCAGACACGGTCTTGCCCAAATTGTCGGCACGGCGCCCGATCGCCGCCAGAGCCTCGACTTCGCGTTTGTCCAAATCGGCCCGAAGCGCATCGTTACGGTCGTGCATATCGCCGAAACGCTCTTCGGTACGTTCCTCGATCCCCTGCAATCGCGCTTCGAACGACGCCAGGGCAATCTCGATCTGGGTTTGTATCGCATCGACCTGGTTTTCGCTGGCCTTGCCAAAATCGTTGAGCCGTCCGAAACCTGCAACCAATTCGGCGATGTGCGTGTGCGCGGTCATACCCGCCGTTCCGATTTGATTCGATACGTCCTTCGCGGAATTGGCAATGACGGGAAGATCGTCTCTCAGACGCCCCATATTGTCGAGCGCCGTGGTACTGACCGTGGCGATGGCGTCGATCCGGTCGCCGTTGGTTTCGATAAGCGCGTTGAGATCGTCAGCATGTTCGGACAATCGCTCCGTCGCCAAACGCCCCATCGTATCGAGTTCGCGGGACTGGGAATGGAGGAACTCACGCGCAAGGCTCAATTCGCGGTTGATGACGTTGAGGCGATCTTCCAACCGTTCGGCCTCGGTCGACAGGGACGCTGCAATCGTGCCGAAACGCGCCGCCTCCCGTTCGCTGTTGCGCATCGTAAGCAACCAAACTGTGGTCAGCAGCAATACCGGCAACGACCAGCTGCTTAGCAGAGCCGCCCATTGTTCGAACGGGCCGCCCGACATCGCAATTTCGCGATATGTATAAGCGAAGAACACCGTCCAACCCGCAATCGCCGATAGGATGATAATCGGCCACAGCCAGCCTAGCAATCGGCGTGGTGCGTTCTCCTCCGTCCAATCCTGTTCGACGTCCTGTTCGTCCAGAAATTGCGGTTCGTATGAAATGTCTTCGGCGGGACCGTCGTCTCGTTCCTGCCCAATCGCTCTGATGTTCGGTTCCCCAGCCATGGCTCAAATTAACCACAGTTCAATGCAGCATGAAACCCTATCTTAACCCTGAGGGCGGTAATCCGCATGTCATGTTGTATGAAAACGGCAGTATGGAATCGACGCTTGCGGCGGCGGCGGGGTCCGATCCCGGTTTGAGGGCCGAATTGCGTGCGGCTTTCGCCGACAGTCTTGCCGGACATGTCGATTTGATGAAGCGCGCGCGCTGCGACGGGAACTGGAATATCGCCGCGATGCGATTGAAGGGTCTCGCCGCGGGGTTCCATGCAGATGATCTTATCCAGCTGGCAGATATGGCGCGCAACGGCGCCCCGGGTGATCCGGCGGTTCTGAAGAAGATAGAACGGTATCTGTCGAATTTCATGGAAACGCGCTGACAACTACACAGCCCGCCTTGGCTTGATGCGCGGAGCCGCCTAACCAGCCGTGGCATGTCGACGCCCGATACTCACGCTGTATTGTTTACCGCGATCAGGCGCATGTCCGATGAGCCCGACGCGCTTTGTGCCTTTGCGCGGGTAGGGGGCAAACAGGTGATCCAGCGCCAATTGGAACTGGCGCATGACGCCGGATGTCGGACCGCCTTTTGTCATGTGGAGCGCATCGACCCCGACGTCATTGCACTACAGGTGAGAGCCGAACGTGACGGCTTAACGTTCGTCCCATTCGAACGTGTTGGCGATCTGCCGGGGCTGGTATCTGAAATCGAAAAACTTACCGTCATCCAGGATGGCCTATCGAACGATTGCCTGCCGTCCGATCTTGCCCAAATCCGGATATGGACCTTTCCCGATACGGCGGTATCTGCCGGTTATGAACGCATCGACCATCAGACCAGCTGGGCCGGTGTGATGACGATCGATGCCGGATTGGTGGATGCGTTGGCGGAATTGCCGCCGGACATAGACATCGCCTCCAGCCTACTGCGCATCGGTTTGCAATCGAATGTCGACAGTGCGTCGCTTAACGAAACGGCCCTTACCGAACGTGTTTACGAACAGATTCATAGCCGGGCGGATGCCCTTGCCGCATCGCGGCGTCGGTTCGATGTCGATTTAAGGAACTGTTCGTGGGCTACCCCGACACGATCGCTGGCGCTTCGGATTGCAGGCCGAATAGTAACTCGCAATTTCGATCCACTATCGACGGCTCGCATGACCGGCGCGATCACCGTGGCGCTGTTTATCGGGGCCGTGTTCGCACTCGGCCAGAACGCCGTGGTTGCGGCCCTCGCGCTGCTCGCGATGCAAACTGTGACGGTCGAATTAACCTGGCAAATCGGTCGGAGGATAGCCGCGCCATCGAGGGCACAGTTCTGGTATCGCATAGGGGTGTTGCCGATGCGTGGGATATTCGATCTCGCGTTGATCTCGGCAATCGCCATCGAAAGCAGGGGCGCGTGGGTAAACGACGTATTCGCGGCTTTAACACTGTTCGGAATGCTATATCTTGCCGCTTATGACGAATACGACGGGGTCATCGGCAAACTGTCATCGGACCGCGGTGTTCTGGCGATTGTCCTTCTTGCGGCCACGGTAATGGCCGTATTGCTGCCGGTTGTACAAGTCCTCGCTTGCGCCATGCTTTCGGTCCTGCTTTTCTGCCGTTGGAGGCGTCATACTGGTAAGACGGTAACCATTCCTTAACCATATTTCGGCAAAGGCATCGGATGCACAACCCCGCACAAGGTGAGATCGATGTCGCTGCTGTCGATCACGCTTTGAAGGATCAGATCGATCGCGACGATGCGTCGATGGGGACCGTCGCGCCGGTCCTCGGTCATCTTGTGCTGAATGCCGAAAATTCATTGTTTAGCGATCAGATTGTAGCGCAGGTGCGGGGAATGGCTGCGCATGTTGCCAAACAGTTCCTCCAGACAAGCGGGCCGGACCGAACCATAGGTTCGCCGGACGGACAAGACGTGCTTGCCGACGCGTTCCTACGATGCGATGCATTCATCACCCACTGTCACGTTCTGGCGATCGAAGGCGATCTTTCCAATAAGCTGAGCGATCGTTCGGGCATCGATGCGGTTCTAACGCCCATGCTCCAGGCGCTGATCGCTTCGGACGATGATGAGATGCAGCGTTTGGCAATGGCGATCCTTTCCGCACAGGCGCGCTTCATCCAGCATTATCGCCGGATGGAACTCCCCATCGCGGAACTTCCCGGCGCGGTATTCGAACTGCTTTTATTCATCCTGAAAGATTTCGGCGAAAGCATGGTCGATGTATCGACGATCGAGACATTGCGAGCGCATTACAACGACTCGCAGAATCGGCTCGTTCTGATCGATCGGCTATTGTCGAAGATGGGAAAAGGCGCGTTGGCGGCGCTTTCCTTGCCGCATGCGGGGGTCGCGCTGTTTCTTTCCACTTTGGCACAGCTCGCGCCTGTCGATCGCACGCTTGCCGTTTACTCGACCAACGAGCGGCAGATTGCACGATTGTCATTGGCGATGCGCGCCGCTGGAATGAAGTTTGCTGCGATGCAGGAACAGATGGCGTTGTTTCAGCCGGATTGCTCGGTTTCGCCGGCCATGGAGCATATGCGGATCGAACAGGCCAAAACGCTGATCGAAACATCGTGCGCCGTTTGGGGCGATCGATCCTGATGGGCGCGCTTACCGGATCCTTTCTCGCCCGCGCGCGCATCGATGCGGATGGATGTCTGCAGGAGGCGCAGGAACCGCTGATAACGCTGCAACGGCGCTGTGGGGGCACTTTTCCCGGCCCGATCGCCATTCCCGAATTGCGCGAGATCGTTC
>JBASAR010000043.1:0-7084 GCA_049650705.1 Pontixanthobacter sp.
CCAGAGTATCGTCGCGCGCGATGTCGATCTTTCGGCGCAACCGGTAAAGCGACAACCGCTTGACCAACGCGTCCGCAGCCTCCGCTTCGCAATCGATCAGCAGCGCGTCCGTGCCATCGGGCCAGACCAGGAAGTCGAACATCGTCTTGCCCTGCGCGCTCAACAGCCCGGCCCAGACGGGAAGCGTGCCGGCGACATCGTTCGTCACCAATCCCTGCAGAAACGCCGCGACATCCTCGCTTTGGTCCAACGGTCGCAGACGGATTACGGCGCGATCGAACAGGCGTCGCCCGTCGGCGTGAAGCGCAGGTGGCAGGGGGGCATTTGTTGGCGTCAGGGGGTTACAGATAGGGCGCGGGGCGGGTAAGGAAAGGGCATGACCGATCGCAGGCTGGAATTCGAACAGATCGCCTTTTCCGGCGGGGGTATTCGCTGCTTCTGGCACGGCGGCTTCATGTCGAAAGTGGGCGATGCGGCAAGCCTGCGACCGGCGCGGATCAGCGGCGTGTCGGGCGGGGCGTTGTCGGGGGCGGCATGGATCGGCGGGGTGGAGCGCGATCTGCTCGATCTTATGCGGCAGGCATTCGATATGAACGATGCGAATTTCGAGGCGCGCAGTTCGAATCTTACGCCACATCAGGAAATTTACCGCGCCGTCGTATCGACCACGATGGACCGCGAGGCCATCGACAAGGTGGCGAACGGGCCGGCATTCGAAGTGATCCTGGGCCTGCCTCCGCAACGGATGAACCCGCATCTGGTCGCAATCTATGCCGGAATGGCCTATCAGATCGACCAGCATATCCGATCGACGCCGCGCCTCGAATGGCCGCGTAAGCTGGGGATGGAGGCATTGCGGGTCGATGCGCGGCAGGCGGCACGCGACGGTACGCTGATCGACCTGATTTGCGCGGCGGCGACCATTCCGCCGGTGTTCGATGTGCCGTGCTGGAACGGTCAGGCCGTGCTGGATGGCGGCATGCTGGACAAGGCCCCGCTGCCCCGGCCCGATCACGGACGCACGTTGGTGCTGTTGACACGCCGATACCGCAATCTCCCGCAGGACGAACGGCTGGTCCATGTGCAACCGTTGCATGAAGTGCGCGCGGACAAGATCGATTTCACCGACAGTTCGAAAGTCGGCGATACATGGGATCAGGGTGCGCGCGACGCGGAACGCTGGCTGGCGGGGGCGTCGCTGTGTTGAACGAGATGGGGTCGATGCAGACGGGTCTGAACGATGCCGGCGACATGCTCACCATTCGCCGCCCGGACGACTGGCACGTCCATCTGCGCGATGGCTCGATGCTGGCCGCGGTCGCCCCCTATACCGCGCGGCAGTTCGCGCGTGCGATCGTCATGCCCAACCTCGCGCCCCCGGTGACGGACGTGGCCATGGCGGAGGCGTATCGGAAGCGGATCATGGCGGCGGTTCCATCGGGCGTCGATTTCACGCCGCTTATGACGTGCTATCTCACCGACGACACCGATCCGGGCGAACTGGAACGCGGTTTCGCGCAAGGCGTATTCGCCGCTGCCAAACTCTACCCCGCCAACGCGACCACCAATTCCAGTCACGGGGTCAGCGACATATCCCGGCTCGCCCCAGTGTTCGAAGCCATGCAGGCCATCGGTATGCCGCTGTTGATCCATGGCGAAGTGACCGATCCGGACATCGACATTTTCGACCGGGAGAAAGCGTTTATCGAACGCAGCCTTCGCGGTATCGTCGATCGGTTCGCCGCGCTGAAGATCGTGTTCGAACACATCACCACGGCCGATGCGGTCGATTTCGTGGCCGGCGCCGGGGCGAACGTCGCGGCGACCATTACCCCGCAACATCTGCATATCAATCGCAACGCGATGCTGGTGGGCGGCATCCGCCCCCATGCCTATTGCCTGCCGGTGGCCAAGCGGGAGGAACACCGGCTGGCCTTACGCAAGGCTGCGACCTCCGGGTCGGCGCAATATTTTCTCGGCACCGACAGTGCGCCCCATATGCGCGATGCGAAGGAAAGCGCCTGCGGCTGTGCCGGCATATTCAACGCGCCTTTTGCGCTGGAAAGTTATGTCACCGTATTCGATCAGGAAAACGCGCTCGACCGGTTCGAAGCGTTCGCGTCCCTCAACGGCGCGCGTTTCTACGGATTGCCGCAGAATACCGACACGATCGTCTTGAAACGCACGGCTGTGCGCGTTCCCGATACGCTCGCCGGCGATGGCGACGTGCTCGTACCGTTTCATGCGGGCACGACATTGCCGTGGGAATTGCTGGGTTAATGCGAGGGTACGGGCGGACGCGAACGCTGCCACATATCGCCGACGAAAATGACGAGCGCGATCCAGATCAGCCCGAAACAGGCGAGCTGCACCGGCAGTAATTCTTCGCGAAACACGAACAAGCCCAGCAGGAAGACGATCGTCGGCGCCAGAAACTGAATGAAGCCAAGAGTCGAATAGGCCATGCGCCGCGCTGCCACGGCGAAGAACAGCAGTGGCACCGCCGTCAGCACCCCGCCCAGCATGATCGAGAGGCTCAACTGTGGACTGACGGCAAAAGCGGAACCGGCGGGCAGCGACGCGTAATAGCCGGCTATCGCGAAAGCCAAGGGGATCAGCAGCGCCGATTCGATCGTCAGCCCGGGCAACGATCCGACCGCCACGCGTTTGCGCAGCAGGCCGTAGGTGCCGAAACTGAAGGCCAGCGTCAGGCTGATCCACAGCGTCGTCAACGCGCCCGCCGACAGGATCGCGACGCCGCACGCCGCCAGCGCGACCGCGATCCATTGCCACCGGCTCAACCGTTCGCCCAGCAGCAATGTGCCGAGTAGGACGTTGAGGATGGGGTTGATGTAATAGCCCAGGCTGGCGGCGAAGATATGCCCGTTCTGGATCGCCCAGACATAGACGAACCAGTTCACCGCGATCAGCAGCGCGCTGGCGCATAGGGTCGTCAGTACCGCGCGATCCCGCAACGCCGCCATGATGTCCGGCCCCTGCCGCCGGATCGCGACGATGGCGAGGCAGAAGGGCAACGTCCATACGATCCGCCAGGCGACGAATTCGAACGGTGGCACGGCGGCGACGAGGATGAGGTAGAGTGGCAGCAGCCCCCAAATGACATACGCGCCCAGCGCAGCGGGGAAGCCGGATGACTGCGTCGATGCGGGGTCCGTCGTCATCGACCGCCCATAGGCCGGGGGCCGAAGACCGGCAAGGTTCCGTCGACCGGTGAAAACCACTCCATTCGTCGCAAGATTGCATTCCTGACCGGCTGGTTGCAGCTCGTTCATAAAAGCGCGCTTATATATGAATGCGCCGGACGAGAGTGGTGGACCCAACGCCCGACCATACTGCAAAAAGCGAAAGGATTATCCATGAAACTCTCCCATCTCAAATCCGCCGCAATCGCATTGGCTGCGCCCTGCCTGATCGTTGCGGCTCCCGCCGCTGCCGCCGATTTCGCCGTGCCGATGCCGAACCAGCTTACCATCGGCCACGGTGCCCCGATCGCGTTGCAGGACGAGGCCAATGTCGAGCATCGCCGTCGCTATCGCCACAACCACGGACAAAGCCGTTACGATCGTTACGATGATGACGATGACGATTATTACGAAGACCGTCGCTACCGCAGCCGGGAAGACCGCCGCTATCGGGGTCGCGAGGCCCGGTATGACGAGCCGGTCTATCGCGACACGCGCATCTGGCGCGACCGCGACGGGCGGTATCGCTGCCGCAAGGAAGACGGCACGACCGGCCTGTTGATCGGTGGCGCGGTCGGTGGCCTCATCGGCAACGAACTGGCCGGACGCGGCGACCGGACGCTGGGTGCGATACTCGGTGCGGCGGGGGGTGCCATTCTTGGACGGACCATAGATCGCAGTGGATCGCGATGCCGTTGACCCAATAGATACGACCTTCGACTGTTTCCACCGACAGTCGCAGCACGGGTGACGCGCCCAATGCCAAACCCGTGGGAGGTGCCCGATCGGTTTTCGAACCGGTCGGGCATTTTTGCGTGTGAGACGCGGCGGCGATCCGTCGGTTACCAGCGACCCTGAAGCGCGGTGAAGCGGATTGTAACCACCGTATTGTAATGCTCCCCGGGTGCCTTGGCGGCCAAGAAGGTACGCAAGGTTACCTTGCTCAAGCTGCCATCAGGTCCAAACGCCTGTTGTTTTCGACCGCCATCATGCCGGCAATGATCCTGACCGTCTGTTCGCAACCTGCGCAAGAGCAGGGAAGTGGGCTTTCGGATCCGTCCAGCGAGCAGGCGCTGCAGGACCAGATCACGATCGACCCCGATCTCGCCAACCGGAATGACGGCGAGGCCGCGCCGACCATGGGCGGCAACACATCCATCCCGCCGGAAAACCGCACGCCCGAAGCGATCGCGGATGCGAAAAACGAAGCGTTCGTCCTGGTCGGTAGGACAGGCGGCATGCGCGAACTGCCCGCGCCTATGACGCGGAATATTCCGCTGTATGGGCCGCCCGGTTGCCGTCCCTGTTTCCCGCCTATCCACGCGGAGAGAAGAAAGACGCCGCCGGCACCGATATAGGAGACTTTCAACTTCGCGTGGTGAACTATCTGACGCCGGTTCCCTTACGCAACGTGCTTGCGTTCTATTAAAGCCTAGCGGCGAGCGCCGGTTATCGCGCCGAACATGCGACCGTGGGCGAAAAGAAGATCGCCAGCGGGACGAAGGGTTTCGCCAGCGTGATGGTCTATGGCCGGCGGCTGGCATCGGGTGTGACTGAAATCGAC
This sequence comes from Pontixanthobacter sp., assembly GCA_049650705.1. Lineage (GTDB taxonomy): Bacteria > Pseudomonadota > Alphaproteobacteria > Sphingomonadales > Sphingomonadaceae > Pontixanthobacter. The sequence continues at coordinate 4,768 of JBASAR010000043.1, forward strand.
CTCATCACCCGTGTGAACCGATCGTCGGCGTAAACCGATCCTTACGCCTGGCTCAATCCCACGCCGATCGTGGCGCGGGGTTGCTCCATCTCGGTGCTGGCAACCGGATAGGCGCAGTAATCCGCCGCGTAATAGGCTGCGGGGCGATGATTGCCGGACAGGCCGACCCCGCCGAACGGTGCCTTCGACGATGCGCCGTTGGTCGGGCGGTTCCAATTGACGATGCCCGCGCGCGTATTGGCCCAGAACCGGTTATAATCCTGCGGCGCACCGCCGATCAGCGATGCGGCCAGGCCGAAACGCGTGCGGTTCGCCTCCACAATGCCCGCATCCAGATCGGCGACCTTGATCACCTGCAGCAGCGGACCGAACAGTTCGACATCCGGCCGGTCGTCCATATTGGTGGTGTCGATGATCGCGGGCGAAAGGAACGGCAGATTGTTGTCCGGCCGGGTCATGTGGCGGATCGCCTTCCCCCCGTTCGACAGGAAATACAGAAAACTTTCGATCAGCTGTTCCGCCGCATCGTTGTCGATCACCGGGCCCATGAACGGGGCGGGATCGGCGAAGGGTTCGCCCACGATCAACCGACTGGTCAGCGACTTCAGCTCGTCGATGATCGCATCGTACATGCTTTCCTTGATGATCAGGCGGCGGGCGGCGGTGCAGCGCTGGCCCGCACTGGTGAAGGCGGATTGCACGATCAGATTGGCGGCATCGGTCACTTTGGGCGTGTCGATCACCACGATCGGATTGTTGCCGCCCATCTCCAGAGCCACGATCTTGCCCGGATTGCTGGCGAGGCGTTTGTTGATCGCGATCCCGGCTTGTGCGGAACCGGTAAACAGGACGCCGTCGATCCCGCGATGCGCGACCAATGCCTTGCCCTCGTCCGGCCCGCCGACGAAGAATTGCGCGATCGCGGCAGACACGCCGGCTTTCGAAAAACAATCCATCAGCAGCTGGCCGACCGCCGGGGTCTTCTCGCTCGGTTTGAAGATGACCGCATTGCCGGCGATCAGGGCTGGCACGATATGTCCGTTGGGCAGATGGGCAGGGAAGTTGTACGGACCCAGCACGACCATCACCCCATGCGGTTTGTGGCGGACGGCGGCGGTCCCCTGCAGCGCGCTGTCGAGCCGTTTCTGGCCCGTCCGGTCGGCGAAGGCGGTGATGGATATCTCCACCTTGTTGATGACCGCTTCGACTTCGGTCCGCGCCTCCCACAAGGGCTTGCCGGTTTCCTTCGCGATCAGTTCGGCCAGTTCGTCCGACACCTTGCGCACTTCGTTGGCGAAGCGCCGCATCAGTTCAATCCGCGTGGCCAGCGGCTTCGCAGCCCAGGCCGGCCAGGCGCTGCGCGCGCGATCGACGGCGGCATCCACATCGCCCACTTTTCCGCGCCATAGTTCCTCGCCCGTCGCGGGCTGGAAAGAGATGATCTCGCTATTGGGCACGGCAGGTCTGTCCTTTTGCTATCACCGGCGGGCTGCCCGTCATGCATCGCGCGTGGCGCACCGGTTGAGCAGGCTTCTAGCCGCGCGGAGGGTCCAGTCAATCAGGGCCGTCGCGGCCTAGTCGGTGGGGGCCGGTGAACGGGCGAGGGTGCCGGCGGGCAGGGGCGGGGCACCGTGTGCGGCACCGGCGCGGCGGATCGCATCGATCTTGGCATACAGGGGCTGCCAGTCGTCGGCCGTGTCGATCGCCGACCAGATCGCCTCTACCTCGTCGATCAGCATCGACTGGGGCGCATCGTCCCGCCAGTAATCGTGATCGTCGCCAACGGGTTCGTATCCGGCCAGCGCCTCCCCGATCGCGCTGCCCGCGTGTCGGCCGCCGCGATGGGCGAAGAAGAATGCGTCCGGCTGCTGCCCGCTATCGCGCATCGCCCGTTCGCTTGCCGCGACCAGCGCGCCGTCGCGCTCCGCATCGATGGGTCGCACGCCCAAACGCCAGCACCAGCGACGGGCAATGGCCTGCAGATAAAGTGGGCCGAACCGATCGAGCGCGGCGATCAGCGGCGGCGCATCGCAGACGAGCCGCAAAGCGACCGCGAGCTGTGAGCAATTCCAGTGCAGGGCTTCGGGCTGCCGACCGAAGGCGTAGAGGCCACCATGGTCGAAATAGGCGGCGGTAAACGTCGCGTCCCAGCGCGGCAGCCACCGCCAGGGGCCGTAATCGAAACTCTCCCCGCTGACATTCATGTTGTCGGTATTAAGCACCCCGTGGACGAAGCCTGCGACCATATAACTCGCAGCGAGATCGGCCATCCGTTCGACGACCTGCTGCATCAGCCGCGCTGCGGGCTGTTCGCGTC
>JBASAR010000044.1:0-9230 GCA_049650705.1 Pontixanthobacter sp.
TGCGCGCGGCGGTGTCCGGATCGATGCCGATCGCATCCATTACGTGGCTTTGTTTCAACGTCCCGGACGAACAGGCCGACCCCTGGCTGACCGCGATGCCAACCATGTCGAACCGCATCAATTGCGCACTGCCCGACACGCCCGGCATGGCGAGCGCATAAATATACGGGGTCGGGTCGGACAAACGATCATCGAGCCAGACGCCCCCCGCTTCGCGAAGCCTGTCCGCCAGTTCATCGAACGGCGCGACGACGCCCGGGTCTAGATAGGGATCGCCCGCGCATTCGAGCGCCGCGACCATGCCCAGAATCGCCGGCATATTCTCCGTCCCCCTGCGATAGCCGCGTTCATGTCCGCCACTGGGCGACAGCATCGCAAAATCTTTCACCAGCAGCGCGCCGGTGCCGATCGGGCCACCGAATTTATGGGCCGAAACGATGGCCATGTCGGCTTCGGGCGGGAGGGAAAACTTGCCCGCGCTTTGCGAACAATCCACCAACAGAAGTCCCTGATTGGAATGCACGACCTGCGCCAACATGGCGATGTCCTGACGATTACCGGTTTCCGAATTGATATGCTGGATCGCCGCCATCGTCCGATTGCCACGTGCATCGGGCACCCGCTGTGCCCGGGCAGTCGCGTCGTACAATCGTTCGGGATCGATCGCCCCGTCACCCGTTACCGGCAGAAGGGATGCCGCATGCGCGTCCATCAAGCCATACAAGGCATCATGTTCGACCGCGCCGACTGCGCGATGCAACACCGCCGCGCGATCGAAAGCGATTTGCGCCGCCTCGCTTGCGCCGCCGGTAAAGATGACTTCGCCATCCCAATTTAGCGCCGACTTCAATCGTGCGCGCGCATCCTCCAGCGCCTGTTTCGCACGCCGTCCCTCCCCATGCGGACTGGACGGGTTGGCCCAGATCGACAGACCTTCCCGCATGGCTTCCGCCGCTTCCGGGCGGATCGGTGTCGTTGCCGCATGGTCGAGATAGATGCGCTGCGAAATGGCACGCTCCGATAGGTTCGAACGGAATTGCGAAATTGCTTTATGACACTATATAGGCCGCGCGACGTGGCGCGTCACCTCGCGCGCGCCGAACATCTGACAGGGCCAAACATTCCATGCCATCCGTAATCTTCCCCGGCCCCGAAGGTCGCCTCGAAGGCCGTTATTCCCCCGCCCCTCGCCCCCGTGCGCCGGTGGCGATGATATTGCACCCGCACCCTCAAGGCGGCAGTACGATGAACGAACGGATGACGCAGAAACTGTTCAAGACCTTTACCGATCGCGGTTTTGCGACGCTGCGGTTCAATTTTCGCGGGATCGGCCGAAGCCAGGGCAGTTTCGACAACGGCGTCGGCGAATTGAGCGATGCGGCCTCCGCATTGGATTGGGTGCAGTCGATCCACGAAGAAGCGCAGACCACATGGGTGGCCGGCGTATCCTTCGGTGCGCTGATCGGTATGCAGCTGTTGATGCGCCGCCCGGAAGTACGCGGATTCATCTCGATCGCGCCGCCCGCCAACATGTACGATTTCAGCTTCTTGGCGCCCTGCCCCGCATCGGGCATCTTCATCCAGGGTACGGCGGACACGGTGGTTCAGCCCAGCGCGGTGCAGAAACTGGTCGACAAGCTGCGCACGCAGAAACACATTACGATTCATCACGAGGAAATTCCGCGTGCCAACCACTTTTTCGAGAACGAGCAGGAAGAACTGATGCGGTCGGTGAACAACTACCTCGATTTCCGGCTCGATCCGTCCTGCCCGATCAAATAGGCCGATAGAAATTATTCGGCAGGACGGTCCGCCGCGTCCAGCCGGTCGACCGGGGAGGTGCCGCCCTTGTCCGGCACCGTCCAGATCGCGACATTGGCGATGGCGATAATCGCCAGCAACACCATCATGCCGACCTGCTTGCCGGGTCCGCCACGCCGCCACAGAACGAACGCCCCGGCCAACAGGGCAAAGGCGGCAAGCACCAAAATCGACAGCACCATGTCCATTCGATTGTGCCTATTCCCGAGTGCAGCCGAAGGAAACCGGTTTTCGCGTTCGGACCCAACGCGGCCATCGTTCGTTATTGCCCCGACACGCCGCATCGCATCGATGCGGGGGTGTACATATATTTACAATAGTGGGAGAAACACGATGGGTATGTTCAGTTCGATCAAGAACGCGATTTTCGGCGACAAGGACGATGACAAGGGGAAGCCGGGCGACGGCGTGCCCAAAACCAGTATTCCACGCGCGAAACCTGCGGCGAACTCCCGGCCCACCCCCGCGCCCGCCGCGTCTCCCAAACCGGTAAGTCAGGTCGACGTGGCCGCGCGTCTGGACGCGAAGCCGGGTGCGGACAAACTCAACTGGCGCACATCGATCGTCGATCTGATGAAGCTGATCGGCCTCGACCCCAGTTACGACAATCGCAAGGAACTGGCGCAGGAAATGGGCCGCACTGATTACGAGGGCACTGCGGACGACAATGTCTGGTTGCACCGTGTCACCATGCAGCGCCTTGCGCAGAATGGCGGCAAGGTGCCGGCGGAATATCTCGACTGATCGCGGTAGGTCGAACGAATGGAAGGGCGGATCATGGGTCCGCCCTTTTTTTATCCCGCCATGATCGTTTGACAGTCACCACACCCCACCGCAAAACCGTGTGGATGAACAAACAGACACGCAATATTTCCCGCCGTCAGGCTATTCGCAGCCTTGGCGGCGTTTCGGTTTTGGGGCTGACTGCCTGCGCACAGCAGAAATTCATGCTGCCCCCGCCTGATCTTGGTGCGCCGACCGCACCAGTGCAAGCGGCGCGCGGGCAGGAATTGGCCGAGAATTTTCTAACCAAAACTGCCTATAATCTGCTGGCGCGTGAGCCCGAACGTGCCACGTCCCTGGGTGTCGATACCGGGGAACATTCACGATTGCGTGCACAGCTGGAAGATCAGTCCCCCGCCGGGCAGGATGCCTATGCACAGACTTTGCTGACCGATCTCGTCGCGGTCGAACGATTGATCGTCGAAAACGATCGCAACGCAGCTGTGGCATTCGATGCCGATACGCGGACCAGTCTGGAAGTCGTGCGCAGCGCATATTCGACCGCACTTCAGGGCTTTAAACTGCCGTATGGCGACGTCGCCGTCGGCAGTTGGCGCAATGCGCCCTATGTCGTTATTCAGAATGTCGGCAGCTATATCGACTTTCCCCGATTTTTCGATTCGACGCAGCCGACCGGAAATGCCGACGACGTCGCGGCCTATCGCCAGCGCCTGACATCGATCCCCGCCGCCCTGGATGGGGAACGCGAACGAATGCAACGAGCACGGGCGATGGGAGTCGTTCCGCCCGATTTCCTGCTCGACAAGACGATTGCGCAGATGGAGCAGGCGATCGGCGACGCCCGCACTGGCGATGTCTATTGGGGTCCATTCGCTCGCAAAGCCAAGGCTCTGGACGATACCGCCTTTGCCGCCCAGATCGATGCAGTGCGCGAAACACAACGCACCGAAATCGCGCACGCGCTTCAGCGACAGCTGGATGAGTTGAAGGCGCAGCGTGCCATGGCCAGCGGCGAACCCGGCATGTGGGCCCGTCCGTCGGGCGACGAATGGTACGATTGGGCGCTGCGCGCCAGCACCACCACCGACCTGTCGCCGGACGAGGTCCATGCGCAGGGGCTGGACGAACTTGCGGCGCTCCATGCACAGATGGATCCGATCCTGCGCGACATCGGCTACACCCGCGGTACGGTCGGCGAACGGATGGAGAGTTTGAGCCGCGATCCGCGCTACCGGTTCGCCGAAGGCGATCCGGGCCGTACGGAAATCATGGCGCTCATCGAAGACCGCGTCGCGTGGATCAAGGGGCAGATGCCGCGCGCGTTCAACACGCTGGTCGATCCGAACATGGAGATCCGCCGGATTCCTGTCGCTGAAGAGAGCGGCGCGCCCGGCGCCTATGGCGGTGCGGGCAGCAAGGATGGGACCATACCCGGTCGCATGTGGATCAATCTGCGCACAACCGATCTGCACCGCAAGTACGATCTTGCCGACCTGACCTACCATGAAACCATTCCGGGCCATGTGTGGGAGGGGGAATATTCGAACCGCCTGCCCCTTATTCGGTCGATTTTGGCATTCAACGCGTTCAGCGAAGGCTGGGCGCTGTATGGCGAACAGATTGCGGACGAACTGGGCGCCTATGACGACTTCAAGGTCGGCCGGCTGGGTTATTTGCAGAGCTTGGCGTTCCGCGCATGCCGCATGGTCGTCGATACCGGACTACACCGCAAACGCTGGAGCCGCGCGAAAGCCGTCGATTTCTTCGTCACCCGCAACGGGTCCAAACGTGCGGAAGTCGAAAGCGAAGTCGACCGTTATTGCAGCTGGCCTGGCCAGTCCTGCGGTTACAAGGTCGGACATAGCGAAATCGTGAGGCAACGCGTCAAGGCGCAGAACACTCTGGGCGATGCCTATGACTTCAAGGCGTTCAACGATGCGGTTATCTTGGGCGGTAACGCACCGTTGGATGTGATGGGCGGCAATGTCGCGCGATATATCGCGTCTGCTCGATCGGTATCGGGAGCGGCATCGTGAGCTTCACCGACAGTTCGATTATCGACGCAATCCTGCGCGGTTTGGTGTTGGGCAGCGCCGCCCTTTTATGGGTGGTCATGCTGGTGCGCGTGAACGGTCTGCGTTCGCTGTCTAAAATGACCAATTTCGATTTCGTGATGACGGTGGCGATGGGCTCCCTCGTCGCGGGCGCTTCGCAGGCGACCGAATGGGACGATGTGGCGCAGGTCGGCGCGGCGATGGCCGCCCTGTTTATTTTTCAGAACCTGACCGCACGCATCCGCAAGTCGTCCGACGTTGCCGAAGAAATTATGCAGAACAATCCGATCCTTTTGATGAAGGACGGTGAAATCTGTCACGCCGCGCTGAAAGATACGCGGGTGGCGGAATCGGATCTGATCGCAAAATTGCGGGAGGCAAATGCGCTGGATATGTCGAAAGTCCGCGCAGTCGTACTGGAAACGACGGGCGATGTGTCGGTCCTGCACGGCGACGATAAAGTCGATGAAAGGCTGCTGAAGAATATGCGCGATATGACGGACAAATCCTAACGCGCTTCAGCCGAGTGACGCCTTTCTAGCGCGCCATACCCGATACGATCGAACCGAGAATACCGCCCAACGCCCCGCTGCCGGTCGATACACTACCACCGGTCGACATACCACCGGCCTTTTTCGCCATGTAGCCGGCCGCCGCCATGGCGAGGATCGGCAGCATCTTTTTAAGGATCGCTTCATCGATCCCGGTCATGGCCGCCACCTCGCCGGCCACGCCCCGGCTGACATCCTTGCCGCCGAATATATTGCCAAGAATGTCGTTGCCCTGCGATGTCGGCGTCGGTTTGTTGCCCAGCACCGCGTCGAGCATGGTACCACCGCCACCGCTCAATATGGCGCCGGCCAAACCGCGCAATCCCGAACTGCCGGAACCTGTCGCGCTACGGCCCATGCCCGCAACGATGGCAGGCAACAAGGCACCGGCCCCGGTGCGTGCGGTTGCCGCATCGATACCCAATTCGCCCGCCATACTGTCGATGACACCGCTATCCTGTAGCATTCTGGCCAAACTCATAGCGTCAGTCCCTTATCCTTTTGAAGGCAATCATTTCTTGCCGAAGAAACCCTTCGCCATGTCGCCCAGTTCGTTCAAAGGATTTCCATCGCCGTCCTTGTCGATCATTGCCGCGAATTTACCGAGAGACCCTTCGTCGCCGATATGATCGCGTATGGAGTTCAGCGTATCGGCATTCATACCGGTCTTGGCCGCCGCGGCCTGAACGGTATCGCCATCCTGCCCATGCGCTTCAGCCAGGGCGGCAACGGCTTTCGCCGCATCGGCTGGATCGATACCCATCTTCTCCGCCATGTTCTTACCGGTCGGATTATCGGAAACCTGGCTTAAGATACTGTCGAACAAACCCATCGATCGAACTCCCTTGCTCTTACTGTATCAGGCCGCGCGCGGGGCGGACTTACGCACGCCTTCGTCCACATGCTCTTCGAATTGTGCGAAGTTGTCGACGAACAGCGTGACCAGCTTCTGCGCGGTGCGGTCATATTCGTCCGTGTCGTCCCAGGTCGTACGCGGGTCGAGGATCGCGGTATCGACACCCGACACGGCGACGGGCACATCGAACCCGAAATTGGGGTCTTTGCGGAATTCGGCATCGTTCAACGATCCGTCGAGAGCAGCGTTCAACAGTGCGCGCGTGGCCTTGATCGGCATCCGGCTACCGGTACCGTATTTGCCGCCGGTCCAACCGGTATTGACCAGCCAGCAGGTGACCCCGCCCTTTGCGATGCGTTCCTTCAACAAATTGCCGTAAACGCTTGGATGACGCGGCATGAATGGTGCACCGAAGCAAGTGCTAAAGGTCGCTTCCGGTTCCGTGACGCCGATCTCGGTACCCGCGACTTTCGCGGTATAGCCCGACAGGAAATGATACATCGCCTGATCGGGCGTCAGCCGCGAGATCGGGGGCAGCACGCCGAAGGCATCGGCGGTAAGCATGATCACATTCGTCGGCACGGGGCCAAGATTGTCTTCGCTGGTATTCGGGATGGATTCGATCGGATAGGCACCACGCGTGTTCTCGGCGAGTGCGTTGTCGTCGAAATCCAGTTCGCGCGTATCGTCGTCCATCACGACGTTTTCCAGCACCGTGCCGAATTTGCGCGTGGTCGCGAATATCTCCGGCTCCGCCTCTTCGGACAGGCGGATCATCTTGGCGTAACAACCACCTTCGAAATTGAAAACCGCCGTGTCGGACCAGCCATGCTCGTCATCGCCGATCAGCGTGCGGCTGGCATCGGCGGACAGAGTCGTCTTGCCGGTGCCGGACAGGCCGAAGAACACCGCCGTCTTGCCATCGGCGCCGATATTGGCGCTGCAATGCATCGGCATCACCCCCTTGGGCGGGAGCAAATAGTTGAGTATGCCGAACACACTCTTTTTCATCTCACCGGCATATTTCGTGCCGCCGATCAGAATGAGCTTTTCGGTGAGATTAACTGCAACCACCGTTTCGCTGCGGGTGCCATGGCGCTGCGGATCGGCGCGGAAGCTGGGCAGATCGATAATCGTATATTCGGGATCGAAATCGCCCAATTCTTCCACGGTCGGACGCACCAACAGCGTGCGGATGAACAGATTATGCCAGGCCAGTTCGTTGATGACGCGTACATTCACACGATGTTCGGGCTGCGACCCGCCGAACAAGTCGGCGACATACAGCGTGTCTTTTTCGCCCACGGCCTTCAGGAAATCTTCCTTCAAAGCTGCGAAATGATCGGAGGTCATCGACGCATTGACCTTGCCCCACCACACGGTGTCCTCGGTCGTTTCGTCGCGCACGATGAACTTGTCCTTCGCGCTGCGCCCGGTGTGGGCGCCCGTTTCCACGACCAGCGGACCGTTTTTCGCCAACCGCCCCTCGCCATTGGCCAGCGCCTGTTCGACCAGCTGCGTGGTGCCGAGATTTGCGTGAATCATGGCATCTGTGTCGATGCCCTTGCTGGCGAGCGAATGGGTAAGCGGGGTGGTCAAAGCGGTCTCCTGATCCATGCCGACCGCGCGCGGCCGCATCGATATGTGATGAACATCTGGACTTTAAAGCCCGTAAAGGCCCGATTCGCAACGCTTAGACCGCGCCGCAAGAATATAAACGTGTAATGTCCAGCCGTGCCAAGGTCAAACAGCTGAACAGACGATCGGCTCGTGTTCGCGCAGCTTCGCGTTGCCCCGCCTCCTGTGCCCGGCTATCTGCTTTTGCGTGCGGCATCCATAACGGAACGCTGCGATCATCGACCCGGAGACAGCATGGCCGACACTCCCGAACGCATCGCACCCGATAGTGGCCATGACGATGCGCCCGATGGCATCAGAAGCACCGCCCCGCAGACCATCGCCCTGGTCGACGACGATCGCAACATATTGACCACCGTATCGATCGCACTGCAGGCGGAAGGTTATGTGACGCGCGTCTATTCCGATGGGGAGGCGGCGCTGAAGGCCTTGCTGGAAAACCCGCCGGACCTTGCCGTGTTCGACATCAAAATGCCGAAGATGGACGGGATGGAGCTGTTGACCCATTTGCGCCGCCATTCGGACATGCCGGTCATCTTCCTGACCAGCAAGGACGATGAGCAGGACGAGGAAGCCGGGCTGGCGCAGGGGGCGGACGACTATATCGCCAAACCGTTCAGCCAGCGCCTGCTCAATGCCCGCATCCGCGCGATCCTGCGGCGCAGTGATGCGCGGGCCGGTATCGGCATGTCGGGTTACGCGCCCGGCGATATCGCGTCGCCCGAAATCATCGATCGCGGGCGGCTGACCATGGACCCGGCACGCCACCATGTGACCTGGGACGAAAAGCCGGTCGCGCTGACGGTTACGGAGTTTTTGTTGCTGGAGGCTTTGGCCGCCCGGCCTGGTGTCATCAAATCGCGCAACCAGCTGATGGACGCCGCCTATCCCGACGATATCTTCGTCGACGATCGCACGGTCGACAGCCATATCAAGCGGATGCGGCGAAAGTTTCGCAAGGTGGACGGTCAGTTCAACGCCATCGAAACGCTGTATGGCGCCGGTTACAGCTTCACCGATGGCTGAACGCACGTCCGCACAGGTGCTGCAACAGGGGATCGAGCGCCTCGGCTGGGCCCGCGGTATCTCACTGACCTGGCGCATTCTGGCCGTAAATATCCTCCCGCTCGCGCTGCTGGGCGGCGGCATCTTTTACCTCGACACCTATCGCAAGCAATTGCTGAACGAACGCTATAAACTCGCGCGGATCGAAGCGCAGATCACGGCGGAAGCGCTGGCGGGCGCCACGCGCGAACGGCAGGATGCGCTGCTCATCCAGATCGGCAAGGAACAGCAGATGCGGCTGCGCATGTTCGATGCGGAAGGGGCGCTTTGGGCGGACAGTTTCGCACTGGACGAACCCGCTTTCCAGTTCGACGATCCCGCGAAGGAAGATTGGCGCGAAGATCTCGCCCAGTTCCTCGATCGGGGGGTCGACCAGATCGTCGGGGCTCCGCCGATTCCCGATTACGTCGAACCCGAAGAACCGACCGCCGCGTCGTGGCCCGAATTGGCCCGCGCGCAGGAAGAGGGGATCAGCCAGATCCAGCTGCGCGACGCACCGGA
>JBASAR010000045.1:0-9069 GCA_049650705.1 Pontixanthobacter sp.
GAATGGCAGCCGCGCTTTCCCGGATCGGGGCGGTTGCAGGGCCAATCCGCCATCGTGACCGGCGGCGACAGCGGCATCGGGCGCGCCGTCGCGGTGCTGTTCGCGCGGGAGGGGGCGGATGTCGCGATCGCCTATCTTGCCGAGGACGACGATGCGCACAAGACGAAGGAACTGTGCGAGGCGGAAGGCGCACGGGTCGTCCTGCACAAGGGCGATCTGGGCAAGCCGGAGGTCGGGCAGGCGCTGGTCGACAAGACGGTGGAGGCGTTCGGGAAGCTGGACGTGCTGGTCAACAATGCCAGTGAACAGCATCCGGACGACGACATTGCCGACATCACCCATGAACAATTGCAGCGCACCTTCCAGACCAACATCTTTTCGCAATTCTATCTGGTGCAGGCCGCCCGCCCGCATCTCAAGAAAGGGGCCGCGATCGTCAATTGCACCAGTGTGACGATGTATAAGGGCGCCGGCATCCTGCTCGATTACAGCGCCACCAAAGGCGCGATCACGGCCTTCACCCGCTCGTTGTCGGAAAGCCTGATCGGCGAGGGCATTCGGGTCAACGCGGTCGCGCCGGGGCCGATCTGGACCCCGCTCAATCCCTTTGGCGGGCAGCCGAAAGAGAACATTCCCGATTTCGGGGAGAGCAGCCCGATGGGCCGGGCGGGGCAGCCGAACGAGGTTGCGCCTGCATTCCTGTTCCTGGCCTGCAAGGACGCGTCTTATATGTCGGGACAGGTGCTGCATCCCAATGGCGGGATGATCGTCGGCAGTTAGGGACGAAGGGTCGGGCGAAGGCGCCTCAGCCGAATGCCGCTTCCGACAATGCTGCGGCGATGAAGACGGAATTATGCGCCATGTGCAGGAAAATCGCGCTCCACAAACCGTAATGCACGCGGGCGAAACCGAAGATCGTGCCGCTGACCAACTGGGGTATGACCAACGGTGCGAAACCGGCATTGGCGCCATCGAAATTGGTGAGGTGAACGGCCGCGAAGGCCAGGCAGGTGCCGTAGAAGAACCAGCGGAAATGGCGGGTGAAGAACGGCCAGGGTTCCCGGTCCTTCAATCGCGCCGCCGCCCATAGCGACAGGGCGACTCCTGCCAGCCCGACCGGAATGCCGATTATGGGGTAGGTTGTGACGAGCAGGGCGGACACGACCACACCGATCATCAAAATCACTGCGGGAACGACGAAGCCGGGTCGCCCCGACAACCAGCTGCGAAAGACCATTTCTTCGAATATCGGGGCCAGCACGATGATCAGCAGGATGAGCGGTATGGTCAACGCCATATTGTCGAGCGCGTTCTCCGGTATCTCCACCCCGCCGGCGGTGATTGCCAGGGCGATCATGATCAGGATCGTCATGAATGCAATATCGATCATGAGCAATCGCAGGGTCGCCCAGATGCTCGCGCCGGTCGCACCCAGCGGTCTTTCGGGCAGGGTCGGATGTTTCAGGAACGCCAGCAACCCCAGGAACTGCGAACGGCGCGCGATCTGTCGGGACCGGGCGGTGGGCGTAATGCCGGCTTCCGAATGAACAGGGCCATCAACCGGGGTTGGGCTCTTGGCCGGAGTTGGGGTTGTCGCTTCCATATTCATGCGGCTAATGCATGGGCGTCATTCAATCCAGCACAGATGGTGGTAAACGCCCATGGCAGGCCATTCCAAATTCAAGAATATCATGCACCGCAAGGGCGCGCAGGACAAGAAACGGTCCAACCTGTTTTCCAAACTGAGCCGCGAGATCACCGTGGCGGCCAAACAGGGCATGCCCGACCCGGACATGAACCCGCGCCTGCGCCTGGCCGTCAACACGGCCAAGGGGCAGTCCATGCCCAAGGACAATATCCAGCGCGCGATCGACAAGGCGAGCGCCGGCGACGATGAAAATTACGAGGAAGTCCGCTACGAAGGCTACGGCCCCGGCGGCAGCGCGATCATCGTGGAAACGCTGACCGACAATCGCAACCGCACGGCCACATCGGTGCGCGTGGCATTCTCGAAGAATGGCGGCAATCTGGGCACCGAAGGCAGTGTGGCGCATGGTTTCGAACGGCTGGGCTATATCGAATATCCGGCCGAGGCGGGCGGCGAGGACAAGGTGCTGGAAGCCGCCATGGAAGCGGGGGCGGAGGACATTCAATCGTCCAAGGACGGCCATGAAATCTGGACCGCCGCCGACGATCTGCACGAGGTTGCGGGAAGCCTCGAAAAATCTTTGGGCGAAGCGGCCACGGTGAAGCTGGCGTGGAAGCCGAACATCACCGTCGATCTGGATGAAAAGGACGCCGGCGTGCTTCTGAAACTGATCGACATATTGGACGACGACGACGACGTGCAGACCGTTTGGGGCAATTACGAAATTTCGGACGAGGTGATGGACGCACTGGACGCGGAATAAGCGCACTCGGACCCCACCAAACGGTAGATAAGGCGTGCCACTTGAATATGATCATCCTCGGCCTCGACCCGTCGCTGACCTGCACCGGCTGGGGCGTGATCCGGCATGAGGGGTCGCGCATCGTGCATGTCGCCAACGGACAGATCGCGACCGATGCGAAGGCGCCGATGGTGGCTCGGCTTGCGATGCTGCATGCCGGCATCGCTGCCGTGATCGCACAATACACCCCGGCGCGCGGCGCGGCGGAGGAGGTTTTTGCCAACACGAACGCTCAATCCACGCTCAAACTCGCGCAGGCGCGCGGGGCGGTGCTGGCGGCATGCGGGGCGGCCGGCCTGCCGGTGAACGAGCACGCCGCCCGCAAGGTGAAGAAGGCGGTGGTAGGCACCGGCGCGGCCGAAAAGGCGCAAATTCAGGCCATGCTCAAAGTGCTTCTGCCCAATGCGCAGGTATCCGGCGCGGATGCGGCGGACGCGCTGGCGGTGGCCATCGCGGATGCGCATCTTACGCAACGGCAGTAGGACCGATCACGTGATCTATATCGTCAAAAACCTGTTCCCGATATTTACCGCCATGCTGGCCGGCCTCGCGATCGGGTGGGCCTGGCTCGCCGGCAGTTCGCTTGCGTCGCCATCGCCTGCCACCATCGTCATTATCGCCCTGTGCGAATTCTGGATCGCCGCCATTCTGGCAGGCGCGCTGATACTCGCTCCGGACAAGGCAGGGGGCTGGACGATGGCGCTCGGCAGTGCTTTCATCATCTGGATCGGCTTCGTCGCGCCCGCGATGATCGTCACGCTGCGCGTCGCAGGCGAAGGATGGCCCGCCGTCGCGTCGATCTGTGCGCACTGGCTTGCCGTGATGTTGGTGCAGGCGGCGCTCATGAAGGCGATCGGCCTCACCCCGCCGCCCGAAAGCTAGGCGAATATCGATGCTGTCTTGCGAAGGGCGAACGGTCTATGGCCGCCCTTATGACCATTCATATCTACGGTATTCCCAGTTGCGACAGCATTCGCAAGGCGCGCACATGGCTCGACGAGCAATCGCTCGAATACACCTTCCACGACTACAAGAAGGAAGGGGTCGATGCGGATGACCTGGAACGCTGGGCCGATCGCTGCGGATGGGAAGTGCTGCTCAATCGGCGCAGCACGACATTTCGCAAACTGAATGATGCGGACAAGGCCGACATCGACCGCGATCGCGCTTGCAAGCTGATGCGCGAACATCCCAGCATGATCAAACGCCCGGTGGCGGAGCAGGAGGGCGGGGACCGCGTGCTGGTCGGCTTTACCGTCAGCGAATGGGAGAATGCGTTTTGCTGAAGGCGCTTTGGTTCGCGCTGGCCGCTGTCGTCGCATCACCGGCGATGGCGCAGGCGGGAGGGCCGGGGGAAGCGTTGGGGGAAGCGCCGGGGGAAGGGCGCGACATGCTGATCATCGCACATCGCGGTGCCAGCGGCGAACGACCCGAACATACGCTGGCCGCCTATGAACGCGCGATCGATCAGGGGGCGGATTACATCGAACCCGACCTGGTGGTGACGAAGGACGGCGTGCTGGTCGCCCGGCATGAAAACGAGATTTCCGGAACCACCGACGTGGCATCGCGCGAAGAATTCAAAGACCGCAACCGCACCAAGACCGTGGACGGCCAGAAAACCGCCGGCTGGTTCGCGGAGGATTTCACGCTCGCCGAACTGCGCACCCTGCGCGCCACCGAACGCCTGCCCGCGATCCGTCCGGCCAATGCGCGGTTCGACGGTCTGTATTTCGTGCCGACCTTTGCCGAAATCGTGGCGCTGGTGCGCGCGAAAGAGGCAGAGACGGGGCGCCGCATCGGCCTGTACCCCGAACTGAAGCATGCCGAATTCCTGTTGCAGGAAGAGGGCGTGGACATGGTCGATCTGCTGCTCGCCGAAATGCGCGCGCTCGGCCTCGACGCCGCCGATCCGATCTTCATCCAATCGTTCGAAGTCGGGCCGCTGCAACGGCTGAACCGGCGCAGCGATTTCAAGCTGGTACAGCTCCTGAGCGCCGAGGGCGGCCCGGCGGACGAGCCGGACATGCGGTATGGCGAAATGGTCACGCCGACGGGTCTGGCGCAGATTGCGACCTATGCCGACGGTGTGGGCGCGGCGATACCGTTGGTGCTGCACGCTGACGGTGCGCCGACGGCGCTGGTAGCGGATGCGCGCGCCGCGGGTTTGCCCGTGCACGCATGGACGGTGCGCAAGGAGAATGTGTTCTTGCCCGTGGCGCTGCGATCGAACGGCGGGGAGGCGGCGATCGGCGATGATCGCGCGTTGATCGCACTGTTACGCCAAGCGGGTGTGGTAGGCATTTTTACCGACGATCCGGGCCGGGCGGTATCGCAATAGCGAGCGATACTTTTCGCCTGTCATCCCGGACCCGATCCGGGCAACGTCAAGCCGTCACTGTTACGATGTAATTGAGGCTAAGGTCGCCCGACAGATGCAGCCCCTTCGCCGCACCGAAGGCGATGCCGGTGGGCGCGCCCATCTTCAGCCCCGCTTGCGCACATAGTTCACCAAGTTCGCCAGGTGTAACGAAATCGTCCCAATGGTGCGTGCCGCGCGGGATCGCGCCCACTAGTTCCGCGCCCTGTACCAGCAGCAGGCGCGACGCGGTGGTGCGGTTGGGGGTCGACAGGATCATCAAACCGCCGGGCGTAAGGCGCGCCGCCAGCTGCGCCAGAAACGCAGGCTTGTCACCGACATGCTCGATCACTTCCAGACACGTGACCAGATCGAACCGGCCCAGTTCCTGCGCGCCGATCTCGCCCGCGATGTAACGTATGTCGAGGCCCGCCCCCTTTGCATGCGCCGCTGCCGCAGCCGCGTTCTCCGGCGCAGCGTCCACCCCCGTCATCTCCGCGCCCATCCGCGCCAATGGTTCGCACAGCAGGCCCGCGCCGCAACCGACATCGAGCGCGGTCTTTCCTGCCAGCGGCGTCACGCTTTCGATATCGCCGCCCCAATGCATGTCGATCGCCTCGCGAATGAAGCGCAGCCGCACCGGGTTCAACCGGTGCAGCATGGCGGAGCTGCCTGTCGGATCCCACCAATCGGCGGCAAGCGCCCCGAAATGCGCGGCCTCGTCCCCCCGGATTGTGACGGGCGAAGAATTGGTATCCATGGCGGATGTTGCATCGGTCATGCGGCCTTCGTAACACGGGCACCGGCACGCGCGCCAGTCTGCGCGATGGGCCGTAATTCGGGAACTCGGGGGGAGCGGCAGTTGGCCCGCATAGTCATGAAATTCGGCGGCACGTCGATGGCGGGGACGGAACGCATCCGCCGCGTCGCCAACATCGTGCGCCGCCAGCAGGCCGGGGCGGATGGCGTGCGCAACGAAGTCGTCGTGGTCGTATCCGCGATGGCGGGGGAGACGGACCGCCTCGTCAATTTCTGCCGAGAGGCCAATGCGTTTTACGACCCGGCGGAATACGACGTGGTCGTGGCCAGCGGCGAACAGGTCACCAGCGGATTGTTGGCGCTGACGCTGCAATCGCTCGGCTGCAAGGCGCGCAGCTGGTTGGGCTGGCAGGTGCCGGTCCGCACGATCGAAGCCCATGCGAAGGCGCGGGTCGATACAGTGGACGCGCCCGATCTGATCGCCTCGCTGGAACGCGGCGAGATCGCGGTCATTCCCGGGTTTCAGGGCGTGTCGGACGATGGCCGCATCACCACGTTGGGCCGGGGCGGGTCGGACACCTCCGCCGTCGCCGTGGCCGCCGCGATTCGCGCGGACCGGTGCGATATCTACACCGATGTGGACGGGGTCTATACCACCGATCCACGCATCGTCGCCAAGGCGCGCAAGCAGCGTGCGGTGACATATGAGGAGATGCTGGAACTCGCCAGCGTGGGCGCGAAAGTGCTGCAGACGCGCAGTGTCGGCCTCGCCATGAAGGAAGGCGTGCGGGTGCAGGTGCTTTCCAGCTTCATCGACGACGATGCGACCCCCGCCGACGATCTGCCCGGCACCCTGATCGTCTCCGAAGAGGAGATGGACGCGATTTTGAAGGACAGCGATATGGAACGCCAGCATGTGACGGGCATCGCCCACGACAAGAACGAGGCGAAAATCATCCTCACCCGCGTGCCCGACAGGCCGGGCGCGGTGGCGCATATCTTCGAGCCGCTGGCCGCCGCGTCGATCAATGTCGACATGATCATCCAGAATGTCGGGCGCGACAAGGGGGAGACCGACGTCACCTTCACCGTGCCGCAAACCGACCTGCCCCGCGCGCAGGCATTGTTGGAGGACAAGCGCGGCGAGATCGGCTTCAACCGGATCATCACCGACAGCCATATCGCGAAGATCTCCGTCGTCGGTGTGGGCATGAAAAGCCATGCGGGCGTGGCGAGCACGATGTTCCGTTCGCTGTCCGATCGCGGGATCAATATCCAGGCGATCTCGACCAGCGAGATCAAGGTCAGCGTGATGATCGACGAGGACGAGACGGAACTGGCGGTGCGGGTGCTGCATACTGCCTATGGGCTGGATGCGGCGGATTGATGGCAGGAGATGACGATATGCCGGGAAGAATGCATAAGCGGATGCTTGGGGGGCTGCTCGCTTTCGCGCTTCTCATAGGGGGCAGCGTGGTCGCAGGCTATTGGGTCGGATCGAATATCGCATTCATGGAAAATGCCAGGGATCTGCCGCAGTGATGGCAGACGAACCTCTTCGCGGCGGGGAGGTACGATGACTCATACCACCAGGATACTGCTCCTCGGCTCCGGCGAATTGGGGCGGGAGTTCGTCATTTCGGCCAAGCGGCTGGGGGCGTATGTCATCGCGTGCGACGCGTATGACGATGCGCCCGCGATGCAGATGGCCGACCGCCGGGAGGTGTTCTCGATGTTGGACGCTGGCGCATTGCGAGCGGCGATCGCCAGGCATGCGCCCGATTTCGTAGTGCCGGAAGTGGAGGCGATCCGGACCGAGGTGTTGGCCGAATTGGAGGCGGAAGGCGTCTGCATCGTCCCCTCCGCCCGTGCGGCGCAGATGACGATGAACCGCGATGCGATCCGCGATCTGGCGGCGGGTCAACTGGGCCTGCGTACATCGACCTACCGCTATGCCGGGACGCTGGAGGAATTGCATGAAGGGGCGGCGGTTACCGGCTTTCCCTGCGTCGTGAAGCCGGTCATGTCTTCATCGGGCAAGGGGCAGAGCACGGTGCGGGACGCCGATGGGCTGGACGCCGCATGGCATTATGCCGCCGCCCATATGCGTGGCGACCGTAGCCGCGTGATCGTCGAACAGTTCATCGATTTCGATTACGAAATCACGCTGTTGACGGTGCGGCACGAACATGGCGTCAGCTTCTGCCCGCCAATCGGGCACGTTCAGGAACACGGCGACTATCGCGAAAGCTGGCAGCCTGCCCCGATGTCCGACATCGCGATCGCCGCCGCGCAGGATATGGCACGCCGGGTGGTCGATGATCTGGGCGGGCACGGCCTGTTCGGTGTCGAGTTTTTCGTGAAGGGCGACACGGTCATCTTTTCGGAACTGTCGCCGCGCCCGCACGATACCGGCATGGTCACCGCGGTCGCGCAGAACCTGTCGCAATTCGACCTGCATATCCGCGCGATCATGGGTTTGCGGGTGCCGGACACCATCCGCGCGCGGCCCAGCGCCTCCGCCGTTATACTGGCCGATCGGGACGCTACCGATTTTACTTATGACGGGCTGGCGGAGGCGATGGCGGAGGGCGCGGATATTCGTATTTTCGGCAAGCCAACGACACGGCCGAACCGGCGGATGGGCGTGGCGCTGGCCAATGGCGGCACGACGGACGAAGCGCGCCAGATCGCGATGCAGGCGGCGGGCAAGGTCCGCATCATCTATCGCGACTGACGCGGCCGCGGGCAAAGAAAGACCCTCACCGGCGCAGTGCCGATGGGGGTCGTTTCGTGAACGCTCGCAACCGATCAGGCGGGGTGGTGGAGGCCCGCATTCATGACCTTGGCCCAGGCGTTCACGAAATCCTTCGCGAATTTTTCCTCATGGCCCGTCTCGGCATAGACTTCGGCGACGGCGCGAAGCTGCGAGTTGGATCCGAACACCAGATCGGTGCGGGTGGCGCGCCATTGTTCCTCACCCGATTTGCGATCGCGACCGACGAATTCCTCGTCTCCGCTATCGTCCACGACTTCCCATTTGGTGTCCATGGTGAGGAGGCTGGTGAAGAAATCGGTCGACAACACGCCGGGGTTCTTCGTCAGCACACCGATGCTGTCGCCGTGATCGGCATGTTTGCTGACCGCACCCAGCACGCGCATTCCGCCGACCAATACGGTCATTTCCGGCATCGACAGGCCCAGCAGATGCGCCTTGTCGACCATCATGTCCTCGGTCTTCACCGATGCCTTGGTCTTCAGATAGTTTCGGAAACCATCGGCGAAGGGCTCCAGCGGTTCGAAGCTTTCCGCATCCGTCTGTTCCGCCGTCGCATCGCCGCGTCCGCCGGTGAAGGGCACGGTCACGTCGAACCCGCCATCCTTCGCCGCCTTTTCGATGGCCGCATTGCCGGCCGCCACGATGGCATCGGCCATCGACAACTCACCCCGATGCTGGTCGATCGTATCCAGCACCTTGGCCAGTTCCTCCGGATCGTTGGC
>JBASAR010000046.1:0-1987 GCA_049650705.1 Pontixanthobacter sp.
ACCAGCGCGACGGTACGCAGCATGATGGTGAAGAACGATCCCACCGGGCGGCCAGCCTTCGCAAGTTCGGCCATGGCGGGGAACGTCACCTCGTTGATCGGCGGCAGAAATTTGCCCGATATGATCAGCACCAGGAACAGGGCGGTGGTATAGATGCCCAGATCATGCGGCGCGAATGCGCGGCCCGCGATGAGGATGTCGCTCTGGCTCTGCACGATCCAGAACAGCTGGCAGAAGGTGAGCGCGCCGCCGAAGGATACGATATCGCCCGCCCCGCGAAAATCGAAGCTCGGCCAGACCAACAGGCGCGCGGATATGGTCAGACCGATCGCCCGCACCGCCGCCATGGCAATCGGCGCGTAGACCAGCGCCCACACACCGAAACCCAGCCAGGCGAGGCCGAGCGCGGTCGATGCTCCGGCGACCGCACATAGAAGATTGACCAATCCCTGGCTGCGAAACTCGATTCGCCGTGCGAGCAGTGCGGAAGGCAGCGCGATGAAGGGCGTCGCAAGGAAAATGACCGCCTGTACCCGCAGCATATCGGCGACCAGCGGTTGCCCGTAATAGGCCGCCGCCGCCGGAGCGAGCAGGACCTGCGCCGCGCCGATCGCGACATTGGCGACGATTAGCATCCCGAACACTTGCGCGATTCGCCGGTCCGACACATCGTCCGACTGGACCAGCGACGTGGCGAAGGAATAGCCGTTGAGGAACGCGAGCGCGGTCAGTACCGCCTGCGTCATCGCGAACAGTCCGTAATCGGCAGGGTCCAGAATACGGATGACCAGGAAGGTCGAGGCCCAGGTGATCGCCTGAGCCAGAACCTGCGTCCCCCACCGCCACGCCAATGCCGTGCGCACCCGATTGCCGAACCCGCCCGATTCCGATTCGCCGAGCGTGGCCGGATGCGTCGTGCCCGCGTCCAACCGGTCGACCTTCGCGTGCGCATCCTCGGATCGAACCTGATTCGGCCGCGAAAAGGGTTGGGACCGTGTCACGGGAGGGGGCATTACCGGTAAAGAATGAACATCCCGCCAAGGGGGGAATTGCGGGCATTTCTCCAAAGGAGACGACATTTCGGGCACCGGGCAGGGAACACCCCCTTGAACGGAAGGGAGGGATACCCAGTTTATAGCCGAACGGTGGCCGACACGGCCCCATTCCGGGCCTTTGCGCAAGATTTGGTTTCTTTTGAAATAAAATTGCAAAAAGGGTTTGACGGAATGAGGAAGCGCCCGTAGAAGCCATCTCACCGACACGGAGCGGACGGTTCAACCGCCCCTTCGAGTTGGTCGCCAACAGACACAGGACAACCGGCCCCCGGTTCTAAATCGGGGAACCATAGTTGTCCGCTTCGTCATGTTGGTCGGCTCTTTGACATTGTTAGTTTTTGATGAAGGGACATGTGGGCGACGGCGCCAGGTCCATGGGCTTTTAGGCCATGGTAACCTGTTTAATCTAAGTCGATGCCTAATCTTGGTACACGCCAAGACTAAACATGTCTCAGATGTATCCATAAAATACGTTTGAATGCAGGTATCGGCTCCTAAAATTCGGGCTACTTGGTTAGCGGTCGTCAGACCGTGCCAATTGGTTCGTGACACAAACTTGAGAGTTTGATCCTGGCTCAGAACGAACGCTGGCGGCATGCCTAACACATGCAAGTCGAACGAAGTCTTCGGACTTAGTGGCGCACGGGTGCGTAACGCGTGGGAACCTGCCTTGAGGTTCGGGATAACAGTTAGAAATGACTGCTAATACCGAATGATGTCTTCGGACCAAAGATTTATCGCCTTTAGATGGGCCCGCGTTGGATTAGTTTGTTGGTGGGGTAACGGCCTACCAAGACGACGATCCATAGCTGGTCTGAGAGGATGATCAGCCACACTGGGACTGAGACACGGCCCAGACTCCTACGGGAGGCAGCAGTGGGGAATATTGGACAATGGGCGAAAGCCTGATCCAGCAATGCCGCGTGAGTGAT
>JBASAR010000047.1:0-7135 GCA_049650705.1 Pontixanthobacter sp.
CTGCCATCGTCGACGCCCTGAACGACCGGCATTCCGATCTCGACATCCGTGTCGGTTTCACTTTCTATCGCGACCAGGGCGATGCGTTCGTCACCCGGACCTTCCCACTCGATGGCGATATGGCGAAAGCGAAGGCGCTGATCGGCGAACAGAGTGCCAACGGCGGCGGCGACTACCCCGAAGCGATGCAGGACGCGCTTATCCGTGCCGCCGGGCAGGATTGGCGACACGATGCGGTCAAATCGCTGTTGCTGATCGCCGACGCACCGCCGCATGATGGCGACATCGAGCTAACCTGGCGGGCAGCGGAGCACCTACGTGCCAAACGCGTGCATATCGTGCCTGTCGGCGCATCGGGCGTGGCCGATATGGCGGAGTATCTGATGCGCGCCATGGCTGCCTCCACGCAGTCGCGTTACACCTTCCTCACCGACGATAGCGGCATCGGCAACCCCCATGCGGAACCGGCGATCGACTGCTATCTGGTTACCCGCCTCGACAGCCTGCTGCGCCGGGTGATCGATAGCCAGATATCGGGCCGCCGGATCGAACCCGGCGATACCGAAATCATCCGTAAGGTCGGCCAATACGATGCCGGCCGTTGCGTCCTGCCGGCGGGGTTCGGCCAAAGCTGACTGCGCGTATCACAAGCGGCTTGACGCGAACGGTGGCCTGTCCCCACCTTCGCGCGTATACACACGTGAAAGGGCGGGGGCGGCAACACGGCCCCGCCGAACAGGCCGATGCCGAACAGGCCTACACCGAACAGGCCTACACCGAATAGGGACGCAAGCGTACAATCCATGCAACTAGTAATCGTTGAATCGCCGGCCAAGGCGAAGACTATCGAAAATTATCTGGGCAAGGACTTCAAGGTTCTCGCCTCCTACGGCCATGTCCGCGATTTCCCGAAGAAAGACGACGCCGTTCGCCCGGACGACGATTTCGCGATGAGCTGGGAAATCTACCAGGACAAACGCAACAAGGATCAGGTGAAGGCAATCGTCGATGCGGCGAAGAAATCGTCGCGCGTCGTCCTGGCGACAGACCCCGACCGCGAAGGCGAGGCGATTTCCTGGCACGTGCTGGAGGTGCTGAAGAAGCGCAAGGCGCTGCCCGATGCGGTGGATCGGGTGACGTTCAACGCAATCACGAAATCCGCCGTGACCGAAGCGATGGGCAAACCGCGCCAGATCGACATGGACCTGGTCGATGCCTATCTCGGTCGCCGCGCGCTGGACCGCCTGTTCGGCTTCACGCTGAGCCCCGTATTGTGGCGCAAGCTGCCCGGTGCGAAATCGGCGGGGCGTGTGCAATCGGTCGCGCTCAGGATCATCGTCGATCGCGAACGCGAGATCGAGGCGTTCCGGGCGGACGAATATTGGTCGATCGTCGCGCATATGGAGGAGGACGGGACCGCTTTTGACGCCCGCTTGGTCAAGCTGGATGGCAAGAAGCTAGAAAAGCTGACGTTGGGCGGGGAAGGTCCCGCGATGGAAGCGAAAGCCAAGATCGAGAATGCGCCGTTCACGATCGAGGATATCGAAACCAAACCGCTCAAGCGCAATCCCTCGCCGCCTTTCACCACCTCGACTTTGCAGCAGGAGGCGGCACGCAAGCTGGGCTACAATGCCAGCCACACGATGCGATGCGCGCAGAAGCTGTACGAAGCGGGGCTGATTACCTACATGCGGACCGATGGCGTGCAGATGGATGGCAGCGCCATTTCCGCCTGTCGCAAGGCGATTTCGCAGCGTTATGATGGGCATTATCTGCCCGAAAAACCGCGCATGTATTCGACCAAAGCCAAGAATGCGCAGGAGGCGCATGAGGCGATCCGGCCGACCAACTTCACGCAGACAAAAGCATCATCGGGTGACGATGCGAAATTGTACGACCTGATTTTCAAACGCGCGATGGCGAGCCAGATGCAGGCCGCCAGCCTGGAACGCACGACGGTAACGATGCGCGATCCCGCCGGTCTGCACGAATTGCGCGCGACGGGTCAGGTCATCAAGTTCCCTGGCTTTCTTGCAGTGTATCAGGAAGGCTTCGATGATCGAGAAGATGACGAAGACGGTCTGCTTCCCGTCATGCGCAAGGGGGATACGCCGGCGAAAAAGGCAGTCGACGCCAACCAGCATTTCACGCAGCCGCCGCCGCGTTTTTCCGAAGCGTCGCTGGTCAAACGGATGGAGGAACTGGGCATCGGGCGCCCATCGACCTACGCATCCACCATCCAGGTCATTCGTGACCGCAATTACGTGCGGATGGAAAAGAACCGCTTCTTCGCGGAGGAAAGCGGGCGGTTGCTCACCAGCTTCCTCGAACGGTTTTTCGAACGATATGTGGCCTATGATTTTACCGCCGGTCTGGAAGACGAGCTGGATGTCGTGTCCGACGGCAAGGAAGAATACAAAAAGCTGCTGACGAAATTCTGGAAGGATTTCAAACCCAAGGCCGACGAGGTCATGGAGAAACTTCCCTCCGAAGTGACCGAGGTGCTGGACGAGTATTTGTCCGACTACCTCTTCCCCGAACGTGCCGACGGCCACGATGCACGCTGGTGCCCGCTTTGCGACAAGGAGGGGCGGGCCGATGGCAAACTGTCCCTGCGCGGGGGCAAGTTCGGCGCGTTCATCGCCTGCGCCAACTACCCCGAATGCAAGTTCACCCGCCGCTTCGCGCAACCGGGCGACGATGGCGAGGAGGGGGTCGAGGACGCCGTGATGGGCAACCATCCCGAAACGCGGCTGCCGATCGAACGCAAATCCGGGCGGTTCGGACCCTATGTACAGATGGGGGAGGGGAAGGAAGCCAAACGCGCCTCGATCCCCAAGGACCTCGACGATTTCGATCTCGAATGGGCGATCAAGCTGATCGATCTGCCGCGCATCGTCGGACAGCATCCCGAAACCGGCGACGACATCGAAGCCGCCATCGGGCGCTATGGTCCGTATCTGCGCCATGACGGAAAATATGCAAAGCTGACGACGACTCAGGATGTGTTCGAAACCGGCATGAATGCGGCTGTCTCGCTGCTAGCCGAGGCTGCCAATCGCAAGGGCGGCGCGCGGCAGAAGGCGGAACCGATCAAGACGTTCGGCAAGCATCCGGCGTCGGATGCGGAGATGAAGGTGTTACCCGGTCGTTATGGTCCCTACGTCACCGATGGCACCACCAACGCGACTATCCCCAAGGACATGAAGCCGGAAGACCTGACCGAACAACAGGCGATCGAACTGATCGATGCGCGGGCCGCGAAAGGTCCGGTGAAGAAGAAGGCGAAGAAGAAGGCGGCGCCGAAGAAAAAAGCGGCAGCAAAAAAGCCTGCGGCCAAGAAGGCTGCGCCCAAGAAAGCTTCGGCAAAAAAGAAAGCGGCACCGAAGGCCAAAGCCAAGGAGGCAACAGGCAACTGATGGGCAAGGACAATTTCGAACGCCACAAACAGCCCTGGACCGGGGAAGAGGCGGGCAAGCTCAAGTTGCTTGCGGGAAAAGGGCAGGGCCTGAAACAGATCGCCAAGGCGCTCAATCGCAGCGAGGAATCGACTAAGGACTTCGCTAAGAAGCACAAGATCGCCGTGGCGAAAAAGCGGTAGGCTTATGGAATATTTAAGATTATTAACAAACAGCTTCCAATGAAAGCCAAGCCGGAAGCCCATCCAAATAATGGACCTAGCCAAGACCACTCGTGCAATTTCGTCATCTTCGCGTCAATAGCTGTTAGTTTGTTTGGATCGGATTGGCCACTTATCGAGACTTCGCCCCAATAACCAATCATTTCTGTCAATGGTTCTGACAGTCTGTTGTAAATCTCTTGGTTTATAGCAGCGTTCAGTAGCGCAAATAGAAGTCCAATAACAAATAAACATCCAACAATTTTTAGGTTGTGAATCTTATCCGAGTTACTGATGATTGTAACTATACCAGCAGAATTAATAGCGAAAAGACTCGCTGTAAGCCATTTTGATAACCCTGTCATTTGTCCTGCCACAATATTAAAATGCAGCTTATAATGATCAATCCGAATTTCAGCGCGTCGAATATCGTCTATCGTTTCCAAGCTCGGTTCGCCCGGTATTATCTTTCCAGTTGGCAAGAATCCTTTTGACATTTGACTACCGTCCCCAATCCAGCCCCATCTCCTCGTACACTTCCTTGTCCTCCGCCCAGTTCTCATCGACCTTTACATGTAAGAACAGGTGCACTTTTTGCCCCAGAACCTCGGCCAGTTCCATCCGCGCCGCCTCGCCGATGGCCTTGATGCGACTGCCGCCCTTGCCCAGCACGATGGGTTTCTGGCTTTCGCGTCCGACGACGATCTGCTGGCGGACTTCGACCGAACCGTCCTTCTTTTGCAAATAGCTTTCCGGGCGTACCGCGCTGTCATAGGGCAATTCCTCATGCAGCTGCGCGTAAAGCTGTTCACGGGTGATCTCTGCGGCGAGTAGACGTTCGCTCGCATCGCTGACCTGTTCTTCGGGGTAGTGCCATGGCCCGTCCGGCATCATGCCCGCCAGGTGCCCTTTCAGTTCCGTCACGCCATCGCCGGTCAGGGCGGAGACGAAGAAGATCTCTTCGAAATCCGCAGACTCGTTCAATTCCTGCGCCAGTGCCAGCAGTGGTTCCTTGACCGCCTTGTCGACCTTGTTCAGCACCAGCAATTTGCGTTCCGGGCGTTTTGACAGCGCTTCGATCAAGGGTAGCATCTCGTGCCGGCGCTGCTTGATCGGATCGACCAGCAGGACGATCGCGTCGGCCGCCGCCGCGCCGTCCCACGCGGCGCTGACCATGGCCCGGTCCAGCTTGCGCCGGGGCGAGAATATACCCGGCGTATCAACCAGGACGATCTGCGTTCTTTCCAGCAGCGCGATACCCATCAACCGGGCACGCGTCGTCTGCGCCTTCGCGCTGGTGATCGCGACCTTTTGCCCGACCAGCTGGTTGACCAGCGTGCTTTTGCCCGCATTGGGCGCGCCGATGATCGCGGCCACGCCGCAGCGTGTGTTCGTATCGTCTGCCAAATCCATTATCCGTATCTTTCCATGAAAGCTTTCGCGGCGGCCGTTTCCGCCTCCTGTTTGCTCGACGCCGTGGCCTGCGCTTCGCCCACATTGCCGATGCTGACCCGCACGGTGAAGGTGGAGGCATGGTCGGGGCCGGATCGGTCGATGATCGCATAGGCGGGCGCCTGTCGGCGATTGCCGGCGGCCCATTCCTGCAACGCGCTTTTGGGATGTTTGGCCTTGCCCACGGCACCGCTCAACTGGCCGGACCATAATCGTTCGATCAGTCTGGCGGTCGCATCGAAGCCGGTTTCGACGAACGATGCGCCGATCAGCGATTCCATGATATCGCCCATCACGTTCTCGCTCACCGCCGCACCATCGTCTCGCGCCTGTTTGCCCAGGCGAACATGCGACGGCACGTCGATCGCACGAGCGATCTGGGCGCAGGAATGTTTGCTGACCAACGCATTCAGCCGCTGTGCCAGCGCCCCTTCCGCGCCCGTCAATTCACGATAGAGCCATGCGGCGATGGTAAGGCCCAGAACCCTGTCACCGAGGAATTCGAGGCGCTGATACTCCTTCGCCTCGCCCGTGCTGCCATGCGTCAGCGCCTCTTGCCAGATCAGCGGCTGTTCGACCGTAAAGCCGGTATCGACCAGCCATTGCCGGGTAACGGGGTCGAGGGGCGGCAGCGGCTTGATCACAGCGTCGTACCCAATCGATCGGTGCGCAGTGCGGTGAACCACGTCCATGGAAGCAGCCAATCGCTGCTGCCATCGGTCGACCACATAATTATCGAGGCACGCCCGACCAACAGATCCTGCGGAACCAGGCCGACGCCTCCGCCGGGCATGGCATCGAACCGGCTGTCCTGCGAATTGTCGCGGTTGTCTCCCATCACGAACATGGCGCCCTCCGGCACAGTGATCGGGGCGAAGCTGTCCGCCCCGGACGCGATTAGATCGATGATGTCGTAGCGCGCGCCGCCCGGCAAAGTCTCGCGATAGCGGCGATAGGCGCAAATGCGCGCGCCATCCTCCATCGCGCGCGTGACGGCATAGGGGTGGCAGCGGGTATTGACGGACACGGCGATTTCGAAATCGGGAAGCCGCATCTGTTCCACGCGCTCGCCATTCAGGATCAAGACGCCATCCTCCATCGCCACCGTATCGCCGGGCAGGCCGATGGCGCGTTTGATGTAATCGACCCCATCGACGGGATGTTTGAAAATGACCACCTCGCCGCGTTCGGGTTCGCTTGCGAAGAGACGTCCCGGGATCAGCGGGATATCACCCGGCAGCGAATAACGCGAAAAACCATAGGGCCATTTCGCGGCGAGCAGATAGTCGCCATTCGCCAGTGTCGGCAGCATGGATTCGCTGGGAATATTGAACGGGGAAAAGACGAAACTGCGAAACGCCAGCACGATGAATGCCAGTTTCAGCATGAACAGAAAGAAATTGTCCTGTCCGTGGGCCGGCGCAGTGTGGATCGTATCAACGGCGGGTTTCGCTTCGTCGCTCATGAACAATCGCCGTTCGCAGCGCACGGTGCCAAACCGCAGCCACGGTGTTGAAACGGGTTTGCAATCATGGTGGCAGCCCTTACCCCGCCGCCTGCATCAAAGAAAAGGTATTTCGCATGACTTCCGACAGCGCCGGCGCCGCACACGCACGAGGGATCTGGAACGAAATCGAGGGGTTGCCCCGCACGACATTGAACGACCTGTTTGCACAGGCGGGGCGGGTCGAGCGCCTGTCCGACCGCTGGACCGGGGTGGGGGACATCGATGGCGGTTCTGGCGGCGGCATCCTGTTCGATTGGTCGAAAACCCATCTTGACGATGCGCTGCTCGATCGGTTCGAGCAATTGGCCGAAACAATGGATTTTGCGGGAAAACGCGCCGCGATGCTTGAGGGGGATGCGATCAACGTCACCGAGGGGCGCGCGGCGGAACATACGGCGCAGCGGGGGATCGGTCGGGACAGTTCGGTTGAAGAGGCGGCGGCGCTTCATGCGCGGATGCGAATGCTGATAGACGCCATCGAAGGCGGCGTGATGGGCGATATCAAACATTGCATCCATATCGGCATTGGCGGGTCGGCGCTCGGACCTGCATTGGCG
>JBASAR010000048.1:0-4011 GCA_049650705.1 Pontixanthobacter sp.
ATCCCTATCAGGCGTCCAAAGCCGGCCTTATCCACCTCACACGCCGAATGGCGGCGGAGTTGATCGGCCATCACATCGTCGTCAACGGCATCGGCCCCGGTGCTTTCCCCAGCGCCATGAACCGCGCTGCCCGCGACAATGCGGATCTGGTAGAAAAGGGCATCCCATCGAAACGCGTCGGCGTGACCGAAGACATGGCGGCTGGTGCGATATATCTGTTAAGCCGCGCCGGCGATTATGTGGTTGGAACAACGATTCCGATCGATGGCGGGGTCGTGAACGCCAATATCGGTGCGGGAAACTTCGTCGATCCGTCGGGTGAATAGGTTCGATAATACGATCGGGAATTACGGTCGTAAGCCGCTCGCGCGCGCCTAATATCTTGAGTCAGTCGTACGTAAACATTGCGGCTTTATCCGGAAGTATCCATTTATCGCCTAACGCGCGGTCCAGCGATGGCGGGGTGAACCTGCTAAACCCCGCATTCGGTGTGAAGGTAATCTCGCCAAAGTAGATTTTTCCGTCTACGTTATACAGATCTATTCGGGCGAAACTCAGACTCCTACCTAGTTCGAGAGCAATGGCTATCATACGTAAAAAGTTCTTCGGTCGTTCTACATCTTCGCCATTATCCTTCGTCAACTGAATATCCAACCTTTTCCAATCGGTCGAATAAAAATTTCTACGGTGGCCATGTTCTCGGTTCAAGTCGACTTGAATAAATGCGATTTGTTCGCCAAAAACGAAGAATTTATAGTCGAGAGGCAGATCAATGCCGTTTCCTATCATCGGCTCGACAAGTATTTTCGGTTCTATTTTTTCATAGAATAATTCGCCCGACAGTTCGCCCAAATTGGCTTGAGTGAACCGTTCGAGTTTAGTTTCGATCGCCGACCAGTCAGGCGTATCCCGCACAATAATATATGTTCCACTGGCATGATTTGTTTTGATGATATAAGGGAAAGGCCATTCATTCCGTTCGGATAACGGCGGTAGTTCCGTTCCGGAATACAAGGTAGGGATAACAATATCCGAACCACATCTCTGTTCGACGAATTGCTTGACCGAAATCTTATCGACCAACCGATAAAAATCGCCGCTTAGACTTTTTCTGACATGTATTTTTTCGGCGAATGTTTTTGGATCTTCAGTATTCGGTAGATATCCATGCGCCTTGAAGAATGTAAGTAGAACTCGCGCTTTCATGGGAAGAAGCGATGTTCCCAATCCGTAAGCTTTGCGGACTGATGTTTTTAAGCGGTCGGACAATGGCATGATTGTATCCTATGCTATCTCTAGTTTTCAAGCCAGTTGAAATCGTGACAACTGCCGGCATGTTCATTAGAAATGTGAATTGCGAAAGGGTCTTAAATGGGTGAAAAGTGAAACGTCATAAATCTCCTGATTAGGCTGAAGAAGTGACAATCGTACAGGGGGACTGTAAACTTTCACCGACAAGCGCGTAAATGACGCGATATTGCATTTAGAGTAACGCACGCGCTACTCCGCACCGCTCTGCCTATCGCCACCCCGCTGCCTTAGAAAAGGAGAGCGTAACCTATACCTCTCCCCCATCCAAAACGTCTTAAGATCCCCTCAAGATAGTCTCGCGCCGTGATCCATATCCGTGGAAAGGTCTGTATCGCGCCCCCGAAACCCATCAACCCAATACATAGATCATGAGGTGTCGTTTCTAAAGAATATACTCGGAGATGGAGGCGTAGCGGCGACTGACGTTCAGCCGTGCATTCGTTGAGTACACAATACAATAACAATCCGGCAGTCGGGATTTCGCGCATCATCTTATTGGCCGCAATTGTATGAGCCTTATGCTTTCTAAACCATCAACTCCCTCACAAACGGAATAAGCCCCGTCTGCCGCGTTCGCTTCATGCGTTCCGCGTGCAAAATCTCGCGGACCTTGACGAAGCATGCGTCCACATCGTCGTTCACCACAACGTAGTCGTATTCCGCCCAGTGGCTGATCTCCCCGCGTGCGCGATCCATGCGGCCGTCGATCACTTCGGTGCTGTCGGTGCCCCGGCTTTCCAGGCGCTGGCGTAGCGCCTTCAAGCTAGGGGGTAGGATGAACACGCTGACCGCGTCCTGCTGGTCTTTTTGGTAAAGCTGCTGCGTGCCCTGCCAGTCGATGTCGAACAGAAAATCCTGACCCTCTTTCAGGCATTGCCGAATGTATCCCTTGGGCGTGCCGTAGCGATAGTCGAAGACGTGCGCCCATTCGTAGAAATCGTCCGCTTCGACCATCGCGTCGAACCGAGCGTCGCTGACGAAGTGATAATCGACCCCGTCGATCTCGCCGGCGCGCGGGGGTCGGGTAGTAGCGGATACGGAAAGGCGAATCTCTTCGTCCGCCATCAGCATCATTTGCGAGATCGTGGTCTTGCCCGCCCCGGATGGAGAGGACAGGATGAACATCAACCCCCTCCGGGCGAGGGAATGACCGGGATCGGAATGCGTGTCGTCCATCGCAGACCCATGGCGCAGCCAAGGTTAAACAATCAAGAGGATTGCCATGGCAGACCACCGTCGAACGCGAACCGATCAGTCGCGATTGGCCTGTTCGCGCAACGACTGGTCCCCTCTGTGTTTCGCCTTGCGCCGGCGTTGACTGCGGTCGAACAAGGTCTTCGCCGCGATCCCGCCGCCGACGACGACCGCACCTGGTAGTGAGCGGGTTGCCATCTTCGCCAGTACGACTGAGATAAGCGTTTGGCCCAAAGTCTTGTTTTTGATAATTTCGCTGGCCGTATTTCGATCATAGCGGCCGCGCAGCATGCCTTTTTCGATGGCGCTGCGCATGATGTAGGTGCCGGCACGCATCGTTATGTCGGCAACGACCAGATTGGTCGCGGGATTGGTGCTCGGCCCGGGTACCTTGCTCTTGCGACCGGGCGTTTTGTCACGGATCGAATCTACCGCGCCGCTACCATATTCCGAAACATGCTTGACCATTCGTCTACCCCGTAATCGGCGCAGAAGATGTCCGCGCCATCAACCTTTTTTGCCGAAATCCACCGTCACCACGTTGGACCCGTCTTCCGATTTGCCAACGGACGAGGGCGCGCTGCGTTCCGTGTCCGCTGTTCCGTCGAACTGGACATTGTCACGGCCATCGTTCTGGGCATCGTCATGCGGCGCGGGCGCCATATCGGCGACGCTTGCCTGAAACTGCAGCCCGAAATCGACCGCCGGATCGACGAAAGCGGTGATCGCAGCGTAGGGAATGTCGAGCTTCGATGGCACGGCATTGAAGCTCAAACCGACGGTGAAGCCATTCTCGTCTACGGCGAGATCCCAGAATTTATTCTGCAACACGATCGTCATTTCATCGGGGAAGCGTTCACGCAGCACCTTGGGGATGTTGACGTCCGGCGCATGCGTTTTGAACGTGATGTAGAAATGGTGATTGCCCGGCAATTCGCCGCCGCCATCCACGATTTCGCCCAATACGCGGCCGACGACGGCACGCAGGGCCTCTTGCACGATGTCGTCATAGGGGATCAGGCTGTCGGGAGTGTTTTCGGTCATATCGCTGCGATAGGTGGCGCGGGTGCGTGCGTGGGTCAAGTCTAAAGGAAGCGCGACGCGAACACCGGGCCTTGCACCGCCAAACGGGGCGCGTATAGCGCGGGCCATGCGCACAGGAACGATCGATCGCAACACCACCGAAACGAGAATTTTCGTATCGGTCGATCTCGATGGCACGGGGGCATACGATGTGGCCACCGGCATCGGCTTCCTCGATCACATGGTCGAACAGTTCAGCCGGCATTCGCTGATCGACGTGACGATGAAGGTCGATGGCGATCTGCATATCGATCAGCATCATACGACCGAAGACAGTGCGCTGGCTCTTGGGCAGGCCCTGGCGCAGGCGCTGGGGGAAAAGGCGGGCATCGGGCGATACGGCACCGCTTTTTCGCCGATGGATGAAACGCTGGCGCGCGTGGCGCTCGATATTTCTGGCCGGCCGTTTTTGGTGTGGCGCGC
>JBASAR010000049.1:0-32698 GCA_049650705.1 Pontixanthobacter sp.
CTTCCATTGCGCCTTTCGCGCCTTCCGCCAATTGCGGGCGGGGGGCGGGCAGTTCGGCATCGCGATCGCCGGTTTTCAGATAGGTGTCGAACCAGTTCATCATGCGCAGATTATAGTCGTATTGCGCGGCCGCCCGGCGGTTGCCGTGGCCTTCGCCGGGATAGAGCACCAGCCGAACCGGGGTGTCGGGCTTGCGCACCTTGATGTTGCGATACAATTCGTAACTTTGCGACGGGGCTACGCGGGTATCCTCCGCGCCGTGCATGATGAGGAGCGGGGTTTCCGCCTTGTCGACGTGATAGATCGGGCTCACTTCCAGCATGCCCTGCCAGTCTTCCCATGGCCATTTCAGGCTGTGAACGTTGAACATTTCCTGCGGAATGTCGGTCGTGCCGAACTTGCTGATCTGGTTGGATATACCCACGAACATGACGCCCGCCGCGAATTCCTCCGACAGGGCGGTGGAGGCCCAGCCGGTGGCATAGCCGCCATAGGAACCGCCGGTGATGCCGGTGCGGTCCGCATCGGCGATCCCTTCGGATACCAGCGCGCGCTTGGCGTCGACCAGATCGTTGAACTCCTTGCCCGCATAATCGCCCTGATGCTGCTTGGAAAAGGGCGTGCCGTAGCCAGTCGAACCGCGATAATTGGGCTGGAATACGGCGTAGCCCTGGCCCGCCGCGACCTGTCCGGGGCCGGAATAATTGGTGGTCCAGCCATTGCTGTCATGCGCTTCGGGCCCCCCATGCACGTCCAGGATCAGGGGCGCGCCGCCGCGCGGAACGCCGCCGACCGGCAGGACCAGCACGCCTTCGACCTGCTGCCCGTCGCGCGCCGCGTAAGTGAAGGTCCGCTGTTCGCCCATGTCGATATCCGCCAGCCATGGATTATGGCTGGTCCAGCGAGTGAAGCGGTCGCCGTCGAGCACGTAGAGTTCGCTCGGGTGCATCGGGCTGTGCGCGTCCACCGCGATCCGGTTTCCGCCCACCTCGACATCGGTGATGATAAGGCCCTGCGGATCGATTTCCCGCACCAGCGAACCATCGGAATTATGAATGCGCAGCACGCTTTGCGCGCCGATATGCACCGCGGCCACGATGCGTCCGTCGGCCATATATTCGGTATCCACCACCGCTTCGGGGGCATTGGCGTTGTGGATGGTGAACGCGCCCGTTGCCACGTCCACGAAATGCAGCGTCGTCGCGGCGGGATCGTTGATGTCGATGCCGGCGATCATCGCCAGCTGGTTGCCGTCGGGGGAAATCTCCACATCGCCCAGCTTGCCCGGTGTTTCCACGACCGCACGGATGCGTCCGGTCGTCAGATCGACGATGTTCACCCGTTTCTGCGTGTAGCTGTCGTCGACATTCGGCGTGGGCGCGGTCTGGATGATCGCGGTGCGCGCATCGGATGCGATCTCGAATTCGCTGACGTATCCCGAAATGTTCAACGGCTGCGGATCTGCATCCACCGCGTCGCCGATCACCGCGCGGAACATGCGGTTGAGCTGCGCCTCTTCTTCATAAACGATCGCATCGAAGCCGGCATCGTCCTGCGCTTCGCGCATGGCGTCTTCCTCTGCGCCGACCAGCAGATGCATATGCGATCCATCGGGCGCCCAGACGTAGGAACGCACACCGGCATCCTTCACCGCCGCCAATTTACGCTGTGCGCCGCCATCCACGGGAATGCCCCATACGGCGCGATCTTCGTCGTCCTTGGTCCACAGAAAGCTGACCATCCGGCCATCCGGCGAAAACTGCACGCCCGACACGCTGATATCGTCGGGCAGGAAGGCGCGCGCATTGTCGGGGCCGAACGCCATCTTCAGCTGCTGCGTGGTGGTGCCGTTATCTTCCCCTTCGGTCACGTCGGGCAGGCTGGCGGTGGTGTAGGCGATGCGGCTGCCGTCGGGCGACACCGCGATCGTGCCGACGCTTTCGATCTTGACCACGTCTTCGGGCGTCATCGGGCGGGCGGTCGCGGCGCTCGTCGCGGCGAGGGATGCCGATCCCATCAGGGTTGCGGCGAACAGAAGCTTGGCGGTCATGGGCGAATTATCCTTTTCGAGAAACACTTACGGCCGGGGGATACCGATTTGCGCGCCCGTTGCAACCGGTCGCGCCCCTTGCACGCTTCGTCTGCGACGGTCATGAGTTCACGACAGAACAATCGGAAGGATGGCAGGCATGCGGTTTACGGCATTATCACACGGCGCGTTGGTACTGGGAATGTTGGCAGCCCCGGCGGCAGCGCAGATGGACCCGAATACAGGCGTAGCTTCACGCGAAAGTACCGCGACCTATATTCATGCCGGCGCCATCATCCGCGACGCAGGCGGGAATGCCAGTGGCCCTGCGACGATCATCGTGCGCGACGGGACCATCGTGGGCATCGAGAATGGGCTGGTACCACCGCAATCGGGGGCGCGGCTGGTCGATCTGTCGGACAAGACCGTGCTGCCCGGCCTGATCGATCTGCATGTCCATCTGACCGGCGATCCCGGCGGCGATTTCTGGAAACAGACGACGGAGCCCGAAGAATGGGGCATGGTCCTGGGCATGAAGAACGCCCGCGCCACCGCCCGCGCGGGCTTCACGACCGTGCGCGAGGCCGGTAGCGCGCAACAGACCGCCTTCGCGCTGCGCCGCGCATCCGAGGAAGGGCTGATCACGGCGCCGCGTATCGTCGCCGCCGGCCCGGCGCTGGCGATCGTGGGCGGGCATGGCGACGTGTCGGGTTTCGTGCCGGAAGTGAACGATGTGCTGACCAGCGGCTACACCTGCACCGGCGCGGTCGAATGCGCCGAAAAAGTACGCCGCGCGGCACAGAACGGGGCGGATGTCATCAAGATCACCGCGACGGGCGGCGTGCTCAGCCAACAGGGCGCCGGGCTGGAGGCGCATTTTTCCGATGCGGAAATGTCCAGCATCGCCGACACCGCACGCTCGCTCGGGCTTAAGGTCATGGCGCATGCCCATGGTGCGCGCGGGATCGAGGCGGCGAGCCGGGCGGGCATCTACACCATCGAACACGGCACTTTCGTGGATGAACAGGCGGCCCGCGCGATGAAGGCGAACGGCACGCTGCTGGTGCCCACGCTGATGGCGTTCAAGGGCGTGACGGAAGGGTTGGGGCAGGGGATCTATACCCCGGTGGTCGAGGATAAGATCCGCGCGGTCGCGCAAGTCGCTTTGAGTTTGGTTACCCGCGCGCGGGCCGAAGGGGTTGAGATCGCCTTCGGTACTGATGCGGGTGTGTTCGATCATGGTCGCAATGCGGAAGAATTCGCCTTGATGCGCGATCAGGGCATGTCCGACCGCGAGGCGCTGGCCAGCGCGACCACCGTGGCGGCACGTGTGCTGGGTATGGAAAGCCAGATCGGCCGGATCGAACCCGGCTATTCCGCCGACATCATCGCGGTGGACGGCAATCCCCTGTCCGACGTGACCGTGCTGGAGAATGTCGGTTGGACCATGGTGCGCGGTCGCATCGTGGAATAGGCAGTGGCCATGCATTCACGACAATCTGCAAACGAAGGACATCCGCTCATGACATTGACCCGCATCGCACTCCTTTCCGCAACCGTCGCGATGGCAGGCCTTTCGGCCACGCCCACCCTGGCAAAGGCGCATACCGAAACCGGTATGGACATGGCCGCGGACGAAACCGCAGGCGAAAGATTGAATGCCCTGTTCGCCGACGCCGATCGCCGCGAACTGGAGCTCAACCCCCTGGCCCGCCTGTTTCGCGGTGACGATAGCGATGCGGATTCGCTGGGCGATTACCTGACCGATTCATCGTTCTATGCCGGGCGGCTCGACACGCAGCTCAACATGGCCTTGTTGGCACAGATCGACCGAGCGAAGCTGAATGCGACCGATCAGCTGGCCTACGATGTTTTCGCCTATAATCAGGAACAGTCGTTGAAGGCGATGACGGACGAGATGCGCGCGCTGACCGAAGTGCGGCCGGTCAACCATTTCAGCGGCTTTCACACATTCTACCCTAATTTCGCCAGCGGGAAGGGTGCCGCACCGTTCAAGACGGTCGCAAATTACGAGGACAATCTGGCTCGGCACGACGATTACATCGCGACTATGGACCGTTCGATCGATAAATTTCGCGAGGGCATGAAAAGCGGGGTGCTCGAAACGAAGCTGACCATCGGCAACGTAATCGAACAGCTGAACACGCAACTGGCCGTGCCGGTGGCCGAATCCCAGTTCATGGGACCGGTCGCGATGATCCCAGACGATTTTTCCGAGATCGAGAAACTGGCCATTCCGATCGCCTACCGGGAGAAAACGCAGGAAATCTATGCCGCTCATACCCGTCTGCGCGATTTCTTGCGCGACGAATATCTGTCGCAGGCGCGCGACAGCGTCGGCCTCAGCCAGATGAAGGGAGGCCAAAAGGTCTATGCGCAGCTCATCGAATCCACGACGACCCTGCCGCTGGAGCCCGACGCCCTGCACCGATTGGGGCTGAATGAAGTTGCCCGCATCAAAACCGGATTGGAACAGATCAAGGCGGAAGTCGGCTTCGACGGCACGCTCAACGAATTTTTCGATTATGTCCGCACGGATGACCAGTTCAAACCGGAAAGCCGCGAAGCGCTGACGCAGACCTATTACGATATCGGGAAACAGGTCGATGCCAAGATCGGCGACTATTTTTCGCTAACACCCAGGACCGACCTGAAAATCGAGCCATACGATCCATCGATCGAACAGTTCAGCGCGGGCGGTTCCTACCAATCCGGCACGCCCGACGAATCGCGCCCCGGTACGTTCTATTTCAACGCCTACGACCTGCCCAGCCGGCTGACGACCGGCAACGTCACGCTCTATCTGCATGAAGGCGCCCCGGGGCATCATTTCCAGATCAGCCTCGCGCAGGAAAACGAGGATCTGCCCGCGTTCATGCGCTTCGGAGGGACGACCGCCTATGTCGAAGGTTGGGCTCTGTATTCCGAAACGCTGGGCTACGAAATGGGCTTTTTCGACGATCCGTGGAATCGCTACGGCACGCTGCAGGACGAACAGCTTCGCGCGATGCGACTGGTGGTCGATACCGGGCTACATTCCAAGGGCTGGAGCCGGGAGAAGGCGATCGATTTTATGCTCGAAAATTCGGGCATGACCCGAACCGAAGTGGTCGCCGAGGTCGAACGCTACATTGCAATACCCAGCCAGGCACTGGCCTACAAGGTCGGCGCGCTCAAGATACAGGAATTGCGCGCCGAAGCCGAAGCGGCCTTGGGCGACCGGTTCGACATCAAGGAATTTCATGCGCAGGTGCTGAACACCGGGGGGCTGCCTTTGCCGGTGCTGGAAGCGAAAATCGACCGCTGGGTCGCAGGGAAGCGATAGAATGAACCCGAACATGGGCGGGCAACCCGCCATCCAACGGGCGACGACGATGATCGCGACCCTTCTGTTGTCCGTCGTGGCGACGCAGATCGTTTATTTCGTACTGTCCAGCGGCGGGGCCGATATCGCCCGCCCGATCATCTGGACGGTAGAGGCGGTGCTGTTTCTGGGATTAGCAGTCGTCGCGCTCGATCCGATGGTGAAGCAGCCGCGGCTGTCGGTCATATGGGGCGCGATCGCGATGGGCGGCGTCCTCAACGTCGTGCAGGTCGGCATGGGATTGGCGATGTTCCCACCGTTGAAAGATGCGGGCGAGGCTATGGCACCAGCATTCGATGCGGTACTGGCGGGCGCGTTCTTCCTGTATTTCGCGGGCAAGTTCCTGTTCGCAGCGGCCGGCATCGCGGCGGGTCTCGTATTGTTACGGCGGGCGGCCATGGGGGGAAAGATTGCCGGCATTCTGGCGATCATCAGTGGTTTTGCGGCTTTGCTGGTGAACATCTATGCGATGGGCGCAGGCATGTCGGCAGTGTTCATCGGCGGGGCCATGGGCACGGCGGCCACGCTGTTCCTCGCGATTGCGCTCATCGCAATGAAGCATGTGGATCTTGCGGAATACGACGTCGCGACCGATTGACGGTTTCGTGAACGGGAGGGGGTCGTTAGATGGCGGGAATGAACGCCGCCACACTGCCCCTACCTCCATCGCTCGACAGGTTGCTGCAAGCGGGGGAGGTCGCGCTGTTTCTCGATTTCGACGGGACGCTGGTCGCCATCGCCGGCGAACCGGACGGCATTGCGGTACCGGACAGGCTTGCCGCTGGTCTGACCGTATTGGGGCAACGGTTGGGGGGCCGACTGGCGCTGGTATCCGGGCGCAGTCTCGACAATCTCGATACCCATCTCGGCCCCATCGCCATAGCGCGCGCAGGATCGCATGGTGCAGATCGCAGGCGGGCGGATGGATCGCAGCTCGGCGAACCGCCCTTGCCGATTGACGACGACACGATGCAGGCGCTGGATCGATTGGCACGCCATCACGATGCGCTGCTGGAGCGCAAGGCGCATGGCGCGGCCATTCATTACCGGGCCGTTCCCGATGCCGCCCCCGCCATCCGGCAGGAGGCGGAGATGTTGGCCGCGCACGCCGGTCTGGCCATGAAGCATGGCAAATGCGTGGTGGAACTGGTCCGCCCCGGCGCAAGCAAAGCCGGCGCGGTCGGTGCGTTTATGGAGCATACGCCATTTGCGGGCGCGATGCCGATCTTCATCGGCGACGACCTGACAGACGAGGATGGCTTTGCCGCCGCGAACCGTCAGGGCGGTTTCGGTATCGCGGTGGGCACACGCCCTTCGCAACATGCGCGCTATCGCCTCGATACGGTTGCACAGGTGCATGAATGGCTTTCGCTGTGAACGGCGCGCAACCTTCGCTCGATCTATGGCCCATCGGGAACTGCCAGGTCAGCGGATTGATCGACAATAGGGGGGGCCTCGTGTGGGGCTGCATTCCGCGTGTCGACGGGGATCCGACGTTCTGCGCGCTGTTGAATGGCGATGGTAACGGCGATCGTCATGAGGCCGGCGTCTGGCGGTTCGAGCTGGAGGGGCAGACACACGCCACGCAGAGTTACATCCGCAACACGCCGATCCTGCTGACCCGGCTGGAGGCGGCGGATGGCAGCACGGTCGAGGTGCTCGACTTCTGTCCCCGTTTCGAAGGCAACGGCCGCACGTACCGCCCGGTTGCCTTTGCCCGAATCGTACGCCCGGTCGCCGGCAATCCGCGCATCCGCATGATCTGCCGCCCGATGAAGGATTACGGCGCGGCGCCTTCCGAAACCACGCATGGTTCCAACCATATCCGCTATCTCGCGGGGCCGCAGACATTGCGCCTCAGCACCGATGCATCCGTCGGGACTATTCTGGAAGAGCGCGCTTTCCGACTGGAGGCGGACACGCATTTTTTTCTTGGCCCCGACGAACCGTTCACCGGCAATCTGCGCGAAGAAATCCGCCGGATGGAACAGTCGACGCGCAAATACTGGCAGCATTGGGTGCGCGGGCTGGCCACCCCGTTCCAATGGCAGGACGAGGTCATCCGCTGCGCGCTTACGCTGAAACTGTGCCAGCACGAGGAAACCGGCGCGATCGTGGCGGCGCTGACCACCTCCGTTCCAGAAGCGGCGGGCAGCGAACGGAACTGGGATTACCGTTACTGCTGGATCCGCGATTCCTATTACACGGTGCAGGCCCTGAACCGGCTCGGCGCGTTGGATGTGCTCGAGAAATATCTCTGTTATCTGCGCAACATCGTGGATGGCGCGAAGGGCGGGCAGATCCAGCCGCTCTATTCGGTGATGGGCGAAAGCGAGCTGGACGAGACGACCGCGCCGCATCTGGCGGGCTATCGCAATATGGGCCCGGTGAGGGTCGGCAATGCGGCCTATAAGCAGATCCAGCATGATTGTTACGGCCAGATCGTGCTGCCCACGGTGCAGCAGTTCATCGACAAACGGTTGCTGCGGGTGGCCGACGACGATGATTTCGCGGCACTCGAAGAAGTCGGCGAGATGGCCTTCGCGACGCACAACCAGCCCGATGCCGGCCTGTGGGAGTTCCGCACGCGCCAGGAGGTGCATACCTATTCCGCCGTGATGAGCTGGGCGGCATGCGACCGATTGTCCGACACCGCCGGATGGCTCGGCAAGGCGGAACGCGCGGATTATTGGCGGGAACGGGCGGACACCATCCGCGCCACGATCGAGGAACGGGCCTGGGTGCCCGCCGATGGAAACGGCGAGACAGGGCATTACAAGGCGGGCTTCCAGTCCGACTATCTCGATGCCAGCCTGTTGCAGATGATCGATCTGCGCTTCCTCAAACCCGACGATCCGCGCTTCCAATCGACCTTCGCCGCGATCGAGAAGGAATTGCGGCGCGGCACTCATATGCTGCGTTACGCGGCGGAGGATGATTTCGGCGCGCCCGAAACCGCCTTCAATGTCTGTACCTTCTGGCTGATCGAGGCGCTGCATCTGGCGGGACGGTCGGACGAGGCGGCGGGCATCTTCGCCGCGATGCTGGGCCATCGCACACCGTCGGGCATGCTGAGCGAAGATCTGGATTGGGACACGGGCGAGTTGTGGGGGAATTTTCCGCAAACTTACTCGCTGGTGGGTATCATCAATTGCGCGGGCCTGTTGTCGAAACCTTGGAGCGAGGTACGATGAGGGCATGAGTCGTTTGGTCATCATCTCCAACCGCGTTGCCGTGGCAAAAGCGCGCGGCGCGGCGGGCGCGCAGGGCGGTCTGGCCGGCGCGCTCAATTCGGCGCTCAAGAAGCATGGCGGCATCTGGTTCGGCTGGTCGGGCGAGGAAGCGGACGAAACCACCGGGGATATATCGCTCAATTCCGCCGATGGTGTGACCACCGCCACGATCGATCTGAGCCGCCAGGACGTGGACGAATATTACAACGGCTACGCCAATCAAACGCTGTGGCCGCTGTTCCATTACCGGCTCGATCTGGTCGAATATGAAAGCGCGACGGGGCGTGGTTACGAACGGGTCAACCAGACCTTCGCGCAGAGCGTCGCGCCGTTGATCGAGCCGGACGATCTCGTGTGGGTCCATGATTACCACTTGCTTCCCCTGGGCGAGCGTCTTCGCAAAGCGGACATCGACAACCGCATCGGTTTTTTCCTTCATACGCCATGGCCGCCCACGCGCCTGTTCGTATCGCTGCCGCATCACGAACGGCTGGTGCGCACGATGTTGGAATATGACGTGATCGGCTTCCAGACCGACGAATGGCTCGGTAGCTTCCTGCATTATTGCGAGAAGGAACTGGGGGCGAAGGTCGACGAAGCCACCGGCCGGATCGCGTTCGAGGGGCGCGAAACCACGGCCCGCGCCTATCCCATCGGGGTAGACTGGGACCACATTCAGGAACAGCGCGCCACGCCGGAGGCCAAGCAAGCGGCG
The DNA here is from genome assembly GCA_049650705.1 of Pontixanthobacter sp. GTDB lineage: Bacteria > Pseudomonadota > Alphaproteobacteria > Sphingomonadales > Sphingomonadaceae > Pontixanthobacter. The sequence goes on from JBASAR010000049.1 coordinate 9,363, forward strand.
CAGCGCATACTGTCCAGCACCCGCCATCGTACCGCCATGATAGGGGTCGACCGGCTCGACTATTCGAAAGGTTTGCCCGAACGGATCGACGGCATCGGGCGGTTCTTCGACAAGCATCCGGCACGCGTCCACGATCTGATCTTCGTGCAGATCGCGCCGCCCAGCCGGGAGGATGTGGACAGCTATCAAGCCATCCGCGCGGAACTCGAACAGAAGACGGGCCAAATCAACGGCGCACGATCGGAGGTGGATGTCGTGCCCATCCGCTACGTCAACAAGGGTCACGACCTTGCCGAATTATGCGGATTTTACTGGGCGTCGAAGATTTGCCTGGTTACGCCGCTACGCGACGGCATGAACCTGGTCGCGAAGGAATACGTCGCCGCGCAGGATCCCGACGATCCCGGCGTGTTGATCCTGTCGCAATTCGCGGGTGCGGCGCATCAGTTGACCGAAGCCATATTGATCAACCCGCATAGCCCGGACGACATCGCCCGCGCCATCGGCGCTGCGCTCGACATGCCATTGGAAGAACGCCTGCGCCGGTACGATGCCATGGTGGAAACCGTGCGCCGTGACGACATTCATGGCTGGACGCGGAACTTCGTCGGCGATTTGAGCGGGAATGCCCAAAGCCGTTCGGTCTAGCTGCGTTTCTCGATCCGTACCGGCATATGGGTGAAGCCATGCAGGAACGGGCTGGCCAGCCGGGTCGGCTCCCCCTGCGGCACGATGCGCCAGTCGCGTGCGACGATTTCCTCGATCAGCGTGGCGATCTGTATTTCCGCCAGTTTGGCTCCGACGCAGCGATGGATGCCATGGCCGAAACCGAGATGCCGCCGGGCGTTGGACCGCGCGACATCGAACCGCTCCGCATCCGCGAACACCGTCTCGTCGCGATTGGCGGAGATATACCACATCACGATCTTCTCCCCCTTGGCGATCTGCTGCCCGTCCAATTCGGTGTCGCAGGTCGCGGTGCGACGCATGTGGGTGACGGGGGACTGCCAACGGACGATTTCCTGCGCGGCGTTGGGGATGAGCGATGCGTCGCCATGCAGCGCGTCCAGCTGATCGGGATAGAGGTCCAGCGCCTCGACCAGACCGCTCATCGAGTTGCGCGTCGTGTCGTTGCCGCCGACAATCAGCAGCGCGATGGTGGCGAGCCGCTCCATCGGGTTGAGGTTTCCAAGCGCATCGGAATGGACCATCCGACTTAACAGATCGTCGGTCGGTTCCGCTGCGCGCCGTTCGTCCATCAACGCATCGAAGCGGGCGAGCATTTCCTGCATCTGCACCACCCATTTGGCGCGATAGGCATCGTTCTGCGCGTCCGCCGATACACCGCCGGCGAAGTCGGACCAGCGTTTGAGGTCCGCCCATTCGTCGAACGATATGCCGAACAATATGCACAGCATCCCCATCGTCTGCGGGATCGATACGCGTTCCACCCAATCGAACGTCCCGCCCACCGGCAGTGCGTCGAGCAATTCGGCGGAGCGTTGACGGACCTCAACCTCGCGCAGCTTCATCTGGCTTGGCGAGAAGGCAGGCGCGATCACCTTGCGCTGCGCTGTATGCACAGGCGGATCGGCGGCGATGAAATTGGGCAAATTGCTTTCGGGCGGCGGGTCGCTGATGACGATGTTGCCGTTGGTATGGCTGGACGAGAACGTGCCGGGATCGAGTTCCACCTTGGACAATAGATCATGCGTCACGACGGACCAATATCCGCCGTATGGGCTATCCGGACACCAGCTGACCGGCATTTCCGCGCGCAGTCTGGCAAAGGGTTCGTGCCAGCGGTTCTCGACGAACAGCGCCTCCTGGCTGACATCGATCGGCGCGATGTTTTTCGCGGGTTCGGCGGCGGTCGCCATGGCGGTATTCTCCCAAATGACACGGCGTCGTTCGCGCCGCTTTACGCCATCGTCGCACAGGTCTAGACACATGTCATCCCCGGGGAGCCCTGCTGCTGGAAAGGCGAGGCTGAGAGGAATGCGTTGCGTCATTCGACCCGTCGAACCTGAACCGACTAACATCGGCGGAGGGAGCGGGTCTGTCGTCAACCGACGCCCGTTTTCCGCCCATTCGGAGAATGACCATGGCCGACATCAACTCACCGATCGAAATAGGCGTAACCACCGGCCCCATCCGTGGTAGCCGAAAGGTGCATGTACCTACCCCCGGCAACGCCGATGTGCGCGTCGCCATGCGCGAGATCGAGCTGGAACCGTCGAGCGGCGAACCGCCGGTAAAGGTCTACGACACGTCCGGTCCGTATTCCGACACGAATGCACGGATCGACATCAACGCCGGCCTGCCGCAGCTGCGCCGCGACTGGATCATGGCGCGCGGCGATGTCGAGGAATATGACGCGCGCGCGGTAAAGCCCGAGGACAATGGTCAGCTTGGCCCGGACCGGAGCGGTGGCGTGCCCGCCTATGCCAATGTCATCCAACGCCCGCTGCGTGCAAAGGCCGGCCAGAATGTCAGCCAAATGCATTATGCCCGCCGCGGAATCGTCACACCCGAAATGCACTACATCGCCACGCGCGAGAATATCGGCCGCGAAATGGCGCGCGAAGCATCGAGCGGCGGGGAGGGGTTCGGCGCGGAGATACCCGGCTTCATCACACCGGAATTCGTGCGAGACGAGGTCGCGCGCGGCCGGGCTATCATTCCGAACAATATCAACCACCCGGAAACCGAACCGATGGCGATCGGACGCAACTTCCTGGTCAAGATCAACGCCAATATCGGCAATTCCGCCGTCGCCAGCGATGTCGCGAACGAGGTCGACAAGATGGTCTGGGCCACCCGTTGGGGCGCGGATACGGTGATGGATCTCAGCACCGGGCGCAACATCCACGACACGCGTGAATGGATCATCCGCAATTCCAGCGTCCCCATCGGCACCGTGCCGATCTATCAGGCGCTGGAGAAAGTCGGCGGCGTGGCGGAGGACCTCACCTGGGAGGTGTTCCGCGACACGCTGATCGAACAGGCGGAGCAGGGCGTCGATTATTTCACCATCCATGCGGGCGTGCGCCTGCCCTATGTCCCCATGGCGGCAAAGCGCGTGACCGGCATCGTCAGCCGCGGTGGGAGCATCATGGCGAAATGGTGCCTGGCGCATCACAAGGAATCGTTCCTGTACGAACATTTCGACGACATCACCGAAATCATGCAGGCGTACGACATCGCCTATTCCTTGGGCGACGGCCTGCGCCCCGGCAGCATCGCGGACGCCAATGACGAAGCGCAGTTCGCCGAGCTATACACGCTGGGCGAGCTGACCCATCGCGCCTGGAAATCGGACGTGCAGGTGATGATCGAAGGGCCGGGCCATGTTCCCATGCACAAGATCAAAGAGAACATGGAGAAGCAGCTGGCCGTATGCGGCGAAGCGCCGTTCTACACCCTCGGCCCCCTGGTGACCGACATCGCGCCGGGATACGATCACATCACCAGCGGCATCGGCGCGGCGCAGATCGGTTGGTACGGCACCGCGATGCTGTGTTACGTCACACCGAAGGAACATCTCGGCCTGCCCGACCGCGACGATGTAAAAGTGGGTGTGGTCACCTATAAACTCGCCGCCCACGCCGCCGATCTGGCGAAGGGCCACCCGTCGGCGCAGTTGCGCGACGATGCCCTGTCCAAAGCACGCTTCGAATTTCGCTGGCGCGACCAGTTCAACCTGTCGCTCGATCCCGAAACGGCGGAGGAGTTTCACGACCAGACCCTTCCGGCCGAGGGTGCGAAGACCGCACATTTCTGTTCCATGTGCGGACCCAAATTTTGCAGCATGAAAATCAGCCAGGAAGTGCGCGATTTCGCCAGCCGTCAGAATCAAAGCGCTGAAGGCTTCCTCGAAAGCGAGAAATGGGGCGCGGACACGGCGGAAGCCAGCCGCAAGGCCGCCGAGGAAGGCATGCGCGAAATGGCGGAAATCTATAAGGAAAAAGGCGAACGGCTCTACCTGCCGGAGGAAGAGGTTGAAGTTTGAATGGCGACTGAGGATACTGTTTCGGAACCTGCGTCCGATCCCCTGACCGATCGCCGGGAGCGCAGGCACCTTCCGCGGATCGGGCTGTTGCTGTCGGTGATCTATGTTGCCGGTCTGATCGTGTATCTTATCGTACAGCGGCAAAACCCGGCCGACCTTGCGCTGAATGAACTCGGCGATTTTCTGGGTGGGGTTTCCAGTCCGCTAGCGTTTCTATGGCTGGTTCTGGGTTTTTTCCAGCAAAGCCGCGAAATCCGGCTGAGCGGCAAGGCGTTGAGCCTGCAAGCGCGCGAAATGCGGCGGAGCGTCGATGAACATCGGCGGATAGCCGGCGGCGATGCGGCCGGAGAGCGGCGGATATGAAACGGACGGCTTTCATCGTGGGTACCGTTCTGCTTGCCGGATGCTCTGCCGGCGATGGCGCGCGGGTAACGCAGGACGACAGCGCGCCCTTCGCCCAGATTGCGGAGGGCGAAGTCGTGCGGTTTACAGGCACCGAACCGTTCTGGGGTGGCGAAGTCGTGGGGGAGCAACTGATCTACACCACCCCTGAAAACCCCGATGGCGCGACCATTCAGGTCCGGCGCTTTGCCGGGATGAACGGGCTGGGGTATTCCGGCACCCTGGACGGGGCCGCTTTCGACCTGGCGATTACGCCGGGAACGTGCAGCGATCAGATGTCCGATCGGTCCTACCCCTACACGGCGACATTGCGATTGGGGGACGAAACGCGAAACGGCTGCGCATTCACCGATGCGCAGCCGTTTGCCGGGCCCAAGACGCCCTGATCATTTTCGAAAAACGGTTCAGCTTTCCAGCTTTGCATCCAAGGTAATGTCGCAGTTCAGCAATTTGGAGATAGGGCACCCTTCCTTTGCTTCCTTGGCGATTTTCGAAAACTCGTCCGCCGAAATGCTGGCTACTTTCGCGCTCATCGATAGGGCGGATTTGCTGACCTTGAAGCCATCGCCGTCTTTTTCCAGCGTAACGTCGCATTGCGTGTCCAGCGTTCCCTGCTCATACCCGGCCTTGGCGAGGGCAAAGCTGGTGGCCATCGTGAAACAGCTGGCATGGGCGGCCGCGATCATCTCTTCGGGGTTGGTGCCCGCTTCGTCTTCGAATCGCGTGGCGAAGCCGTAAGACGTGTCGACTGCGCCCGATTTCGTTGTGATATGGCCCTTGCCAGTCTTGCCCAGACCTTCGTAGCGGGCGGTTGCTGTGTTCGTCGTCATATCTGTTTTCTCCGATGGTTAGGGGTCATGTCTCACAACCCGCTGCGCCATGCGGAGGTTCCATGGCGACAAGATTAGGTAAAACGACAACTGCGTGATATAGCATTCCTGCTGACGTCGAAATTTGCGACGGACTTCGGTACTATGACTTCGGCGCGGATTGGCTTTGGCCATGCAGCGTCACGGCTGGCGACGACTTCCTTTCAATTCACGACCCGATGCATATCCGCGTGGCGATATTGCCGGGCGGATCGATACGTTTCTAGAAAGGAACGCCAATATGACTACCGGAACAGTAAAATTCTTCAACGCAGACAAGGGCTATGGTTTTATCCAGCCCGAAGATGGCGGCGACGACGCGTTCGTACACATCACCGCCGTTCACGCCGCCGGCATGCAGACGCTGGATAAGGAACAGCGCGTAAACTATGATCTGGAAGAAGGCCGCAACGGCAAAATGTCCGCGGTCAATCTCTCCGCCGCCTAATCGCGGTTTATCGACGGTGCGGCGCGCCCTACGCCGCAAAGGTTTGGCGCGCCGCATTTTTTAGCATTTCACTTATAGGAGATGGACTTTTGAGCCAGAACTTCGAATTCTACGACACCCGCGCCAAAGAAGCGGCGAGCGAGGCGAAGAAGGCCACTCTGGATAATGTGCGCGATCGTGCCCTGCGATCCGAAACCGCATGGCGCGAGATGGCGGACCGCGCGAAGCAGATGGAACAGGAACGCGAAACCGCGCGTAGCGAACGCGAAGCGCGGCAAGCAGAAGCAGCCGCGCAGGCCGACCAGTCCGCAGCGGCCTGACGGGAAACCGCAAACCCGAAAATTTTCGCCAATTTTACAATGACTCGCGACTTTAATCGTCACAATTTGAACAAATTTGGAACGTCGAGCGAAACTATCCATTATTAAGGTAATCGTCCGGTTTGAAATGACCGGGCCCAACGCCCGCAAACGGGCAATTTATCTTGAGGTTCTGACATGAAATTCATTGCAATTCCCGCTCTGGCATCCGCACTCGCTCTCGGTGCATGTGGGGGCCCCGCCGAAGATACCGCAACCGTCGCGGATGAAACCGCGGTGTCCGAAGTGGCCACGGATGAAGGCACCATCGTAGAAGTCGCGCAGGGTAACCCCGACTTCTCGACCCTCGTAAGCGCCATTACGGCTGCGGATCTTGGCGAGACGCTTTCGGGCGCCGGTCCCTTTACCGTGTTCGCACCGTCCAACGCCGCCTTCGACAAGCTGCCCGACGGTACGCTCGACAACCTCATGATGGAAGAGAACGGGGAAGAATTCCAGGGTCTGCTTACCTACCACGTGGTGCCGGGCGAAACCAATGCAGCCACACTGATGGATGCAATCAAGGCCAACAACGGTACGTATGAACTGACTACCGTGAACGGCGCGACCCTTACGGCATCAATGGAAGGTGAAAACGTCATCCTGACCGATGCAGCCGGTGGCACGTCGACCATCACGGCGACCGATGTCGAGGCATCGAACGGGGTCATCCACGTCATCGATACGGTCGTCATGCCCGGCTGAATCGAAGAGTAACTTAAAAAAGGCGCTATCCGCAATTTGCGGGCAGCGCCTTTTTTTGTGTCAGGGAGATACTTCCACACCTGCCTTGTGCAATTCCGCCCTAAGCGTTCCCGTCAACCAACCGCCATACATTCGGAAGTCTGCGGCGAGGCTCCATAGCGGGTAAATAAAAGTCGCCGGTCGGTTTCGCTCGACCCGATAATGGGCAATCCAGGCGAAGGCATATCCCGCCACAGGCATCGCCAGAAGCCACCACCATTCATTCGATATAGCGGCGTAGATCGCTACGCCGATAACCAAGGTGGTGCCGATATAGTGCAACGCCCGCGTTTGAGGCTTGCTGTGTTCGCGCAGATAGAACGGCCAGAATTCCGCAAAGCTCTTATACGCCTTGTCTCGGGTCATGGCCGTCCTTCAACTTCGCCGGCTTGTCGGCATCAAAACAGGCCCGGGACTTCCCGCTGAACCGCGCTCGGGCGGGCAGGTTGCAGGATGATCGGCCGTTCGCCAACATTGCGCTGCGCAATCCCGTTCTTGCCGCTCGAAACGATCGGCGTACAGCTGCTCGCGTCATCGCGCAGGAAGGACAGCGCCTGCGCTGTGCGGGCTTCGGACGGGCTGCCAAGCTGGCTTTCGATATCGTCGGGCGCACGGCAGGTCAGCGGGAACACCGATGCAAGCCCATCGAAATATTCGCCCTGGCCGTTCGCATTTTCGGTCTTGAACGTGACCGCGCGAATTCGGTCGTCGCATTCCGGCAAATCGAAACCGAACTGACCGACCGGTTTGCCGAAACTGTTGGCACCGATCAACGCCATGTCGTCGACGTAAGGCAGGAATGCATTGGCCACCAATTCGCTGGCCGATGCCGTACCTTCGCCCGAAATGATCGCGATCTTGGTCGGATTGATCGCGGGTATGCGTTGTGACCTGCCCAGATCGCCCGTCGTCGGATTGAGGAACCGGACCATGTTATCGAAGAAGCGGGTTTCATTACGATCGGACTTGCTGTCGCGCAGCACGGTGCGGCTGAACACTTCGCCCAGATTGCCGCCGCGCATCAGATCGCCGATCAATTCGCCGATACGGACCAACCCGCCGCCATTGTAGCGGAAGTCGAGGATGATCTGCGTCACGCCCTGGTCGCTGAAGTTCTGGAAAACCTCGACCAATTCGCGGTCGGCGGTTCCCACGATGAATGTACGCAGATTGAGGTATCCGACCTTCGTGCCGTCATTGTCGATGATCTGCGCGCCGTAACGGTCGGAAATCGGATCGAGCGAGAAGTCGGTTTTGGTAATCGTTTCCTCGCTCCTTGTGCCGTTCTGCCGCTCGATCACGAATGTCCGGGTGATGCCGGCTTGCGAAGGGCCGAGGCGATCGATCACCCCACGCGGCCCTTCGGATGCCATGATCGACGATATCGATACGAGGTTGTTCGGGGTCGTGCCGATCGAAATGAGTTCTGTGCCGCGATCGAACCCGTCCTGAAACGCGGGGGCGGTTTCGAACGCTTCGAGTACGAACACGCGGTTCGCATCGGTATCGTAGCTCAACCGAATGCCGAAGCCGGCACTGGAACCGGTGCGGATCAGCTCCTCCTCCTCCTCGATCGAGGTGATGAAGGTGAAGCCGCGATCCTTGTTTTGCGCACGGGCCGGCGCGACGAGCGCGTCGAGATAGGATTGGACGGTGTCGTGACTGGATTTGCTCACGGTTCGATCGATGAGATCGGGGAAGAGATACCATTCATCCAACACGTCGAACGCGAAATCCTGGCGTTGGGACAGCGAACAGGCAGACGATGTCGGCGGCGGCGCAGGTGTCGGGGCGGGGCGGGTAATCGGGCCGGGCGAAGGATCGCTGCCGCCCCCTCCACATGCCGCCAGCGAAATCGCTAAAGTTGCGCTCAATATCGTGCGACCGATATGCATTATTCCTGCTCCCCGAAAAATCTCGATCCCTCATGGAACCGATGGCGTTTTAGGAAGAATGCCGTGTGAATAGGGAATGGACAAGCCCCTGTATGGTCGACCCAGTCGGGAGCGTAAGGGTGCCGATAACGCTTCCATACGCAAAAGCGGCCTTGGGACGGTGGAAAACACACGCTTTTCGATATAATCCCCTCGGTTGAGGCTCGCCCATACTCCCTCGGCACTCTACGCTTATACCCTAGAAGGAGACTACGATCGATGAGCGCGAATATCCCCGCCTGGCTCCGCGGTGCCCTGTTTGAACCGCATGGCGGCCATGCCGCGCTCGCCGTGGCGCAGCTCGCCGATGAAAAGACGTTCGGCCGGGGTGGCTTCAAGCTGACCAGTCCCGCGTTCGGCAATGGAGAGGCTCTGGACCCTTGCTTCACCGCGGACGAGGAAGATGCGGTGGCCCCACCGCTGGAATGGAACGCGCCCCCGCCCGGCTCGCAGGAAATCGTCATTCTGGTGGAAGACCCCGCCGGTAAGGGCGACACCCCGACCTGTCATTGGTCCGTATGGGGACTGAAGGGGCAGAAGGGCGTCCTTCTCGAAGGGGAGGCGCCGCCGCGGGTGGGCAAGAATTCCGAACGCAATTCCAGTTGGTTGCTGCCTGAACCGCCGCAGGCGGACGGGGCGCATCAATATGTATTCCAGATCTTCGCGCTTGACCTGCCGATGGTTCTGATGCCCGGTGCGGATTACACCGATGTCGTCAAGGCCATGGAAGGCCATGTCGTTGCCGCCGCCGTATTGACCGGCACATATAAGCGCGAGGAGGGTGACGGCGACACTACGAATTGGGACGAGGACGACCAACCCGTCTGAACCTGGCGGATACGCCGAACAATGAAAGGATAATAAAATGGCAGGCAAGAACAACGCATTGCAAAAACCCGTGACCGTATCACCGGAACTGGAAGAAGTGATCGGCAAGGGTCCGATGACCCGGGCTCAGGTCACGTCGAAGGTGTGGGAATATATCAAGAAGCACGATCTTCAGAACGAGAAGGACAAGCGCCAGATCGATCCCGATGACAAATTGGGCAAGGTGATCGGCAAGGACCAGATCTCGATGTTCAAGATGACGGCTGCGGTGTCCAAGCACCTGAGCTGATCTAACGGGTTTCATGGCGGAACGGCCATTCGATCGTTCCGCCGACCCATAGCGCAAGCCAGATCAGTACCGGCTGTAAAAACATGCGCGGTACATGATAGGCAAGGCCGAGGCCCGTATCGGGGCGCGCCATATCCATAATGAAATGGTTGATGTTGGCGGGGAAAACGCACGCCGCATACAGCGCCAGACACACGCCCGCCGCGCTCCGCAAGCGCGTAGAAATCGGCTGGACCAGACCGATGGCCCCCAGCAATTCTGCTATTCCGGTCCAGAATACGACCGCTTCCGGGAATAGGACCCAGACCGGGGTGATCGACAGGAAACCGTCCGGTGCGGCCAGATGCAGATACCCCGCCGCCGCGTAGGCTGCGGCCAGCAACCAGCGAAAGATGTTACGGGTCATGGGTTCGGCCTTCCGATGCGATAGGCGCCGTCCGCCACTTTGCGGTCCGCCCCTTTCCAGGTGATGCGGACCTTGCCCCTTTCGTGCAGATCGGTGGCGGCCCGATGCACTTGCGGCATGAATGCGCGCCAATCCCCGCCCGGTCCGGCGAGGGTTCGCGCAATCTCACTAGGGCAGCAGGTTTTGCCGGCACCGCGCTGTTCCACTTGGGACAGAATGGCGCGCACGGCGATATCGTCTGTCACAGCACTTTACGCCTTTTATACGGGGGCCGTTCGTCTACAAACGGTCAGACACGTTAAGGGTATGGGGAAAGACACCAATGAACAAGCCGATCGTCGCCGCTTTCGCAGTCACCATGTCCGCATTGTCGATCCATCCGGCGCTGGCGCAATCGCCCGAAGATACCGCCGCCGCGGCGTTGGAAGCGGCACCGGTATGGGATGGGCATAACGATGTGCCGATCCAGCTCCGCAGCCGGTTCCGCAACATGATCGCCGACTTCGACTTTCGCGATACGGGCGACACCGGAGCGGACGATGGCAGCGCGGGGATCATGCACACCGATCTCATGCGGTTGAAACGGGGCAAGGTCGGCGCGCAGTTCTGGTCCGTATATGTCACCGCCGCCCTGGACGAATCCGAGGCGGTGCAGGCGGTGATCGAACAGATCGACGTGACCAAAAGGCTGATAGCGCGCTATCCCGGCGATCTTGCTATCGCCCTGACGGCGGACGACGTCGAAGCGGCAATCGCAAACGGCAGGATTGCTTCGCTGATGGGGATGGAAGGCGGCGATGCGATCGGTTCCAGTCTGGCGGTGCTGCGGCAGACCTACGATCTGGGCGCGCGTTACATGACGCTGACGCATTCGAAGAACACCCCCTGGGCCGACAGCGCGACGGACGAACCCGAACATGACGGCCTCACTGATTTCGGCCGCGATGTGATCCGCGAGATGAACCGGATCGGGATGCTCGTGGATTTAAGCCATGTCAGCGAAGCGACGATGCATGACGTGCTGGACGTGGCGAAGGCGCCGGTGATCTTCAGCCATTCCGGTGCGCGCGCGGTCAACGGCCATGCGCGCAACGTGCCTGACAGCGTGTTGCAGAAGCTGACCGCAAATGGCGGGGTGGTGATGGTGGTCGGTCTGCCGGCTTTCCTCAACGAAGACGCGCGGCAATGGGGTGCTCGGCGCGATGCGGAAGCCGCACGGCTCGCATCCCTATGGCGTGGACAGGGAGCCGAGGCGGAACGTCGATTGGAAGCTTGGACCGCCGCCAACCCCATGCCGTTGGCTACGATCGCCGATATGGCGGATCATATCGATCATGTCCGCAAGATGGCCGGTGTGGAGGCGATCGGAATAGGCGGCGATTACGACGGCATGCCCACCGGGCCCGTCGGCATGGAAGACGTGGCAGGATATCCCGCATTGTTCACGGAGCTCGCCCGGCGGGGTTACACGCAAAGCGAGCTCGAGGCGATATCATTCGGAAACATGATGCGGGCCATGCGCTCCGCCGAAACATACAAGATCAGCATTGCAGGCATGGCGCCTATCGAAACGCCTGTCGCGGACTGAAACGGTCGTTTCAGTCCGATTTGCAGGGGTCGTGTCCCCAATTCATCAGGCTGTAACGCCAGTTGCTATCCTCGATATCGCTATCCGGCTTCTGACTGAGATGGCGATGCACATAACCGACGACCTTGTTCATATGGTCGTATTGGTCGTCGGTCAGATCGTCCTTCTTGGTGTTTTTGATCTCGACAATCCTTTCGCCCATCTTGTGCCCTGTGCTTTCCCCGGAATCGCTATCACCCACGGATTTGGAATCGTCGGTGCTTAGCCAATCTTCCAGTTCCTTGGGTGCCAGATTCACGCAGTCGCCGAATTCGGAATATACGTCCTGCTTCTTATCGTCATCCATCGGGTCTGATCCTTTTTATGAATGCCCTGAAAACGACGAAGCCCCCGCGGGGGTTCCGGCGGAGGCTTCGATCTTCATGCATGACGGTGTTAAACGGTTTTAGGCAGATCGTCATGTTTGGTGGCGGCCATGTCGGCCAACTCGTTTTCGGACATGCTGTCATACATGTCCTTCGACGCGCCTTGCAAATCGCCGACCTTGGTGTTGCCCCGTTTGGCCGACAGCGCAGCGCCGGCAGCTTTTTGCTGCGCCTCGGACACCGCATCCGCCATTACGTATCCTGCGCTTCCAGTTCCGAACCGCGCTTCAGGACTTCGTCACCGTCCTCCTGCTTGATCAGATACGCAGGATTGTCGGAATCACCTTTCTTGGTGACTTCGCTGCCTTGTAACTTTCGCGTGACTTCCTCTTCGAAGCGCTCGGTGATCTGGCCCTTGCCTTCACCGTTGCCCCAATTCCATTTTACGTATTGGTTGGTCTGAAAGCTGTTTTCATTGCTCATATTACTGTCTCCGATGTTGATCCCGTCCATCAGATCCCAAAACTTGTCGCTTCACTCGCCATCCGCGATCGGCGTGTCGATCTCCGCCGCATCGTCGCTGACGATACCGTCGGTCTGATCGCCGTCGATTTCGCTGCCGACCGAAGCATCGATGCGACCGGATGCCGTACGCTCGTTTTCTACGTCGCCCTGCGATAGCGAGCCGGTGATCCACACGATGGACAACAACACGATTGCGAGCAGCGTACCGATGGCGAGGATCCAGCGCACGTGGCCCGTTTTCTGACCACCGCTGGCCGCCGTGTCGTCGATATGCACTTCGTCGCCCTGTTTACGCATGGTCGTGTTCTTTCTTCATGAAATCGGCACCGCGCCCTCGGCATGGTTTCCGTTGCAACAACGATGTAGCATCGCGCCAGTTCCAGCGCCAGCTTTCGCCGCGATGCCGAGGTCGACTATGGGCGCAGCAATTCGTTGATCGCGGTCTTGGATCGGGTTTGCGCATCCACCGTTTTTACGATGACGGCGCAGGCGAGCGAAGGGCCGGGTGATCCATCGGGCAGGGGCTTGCCCGGCAACGCGCCCGGCACCACGACGCTGTAGGGCGGAATACGGCCCATCACGGTTTCGCCCGTTTCGCGATGTACGATCTTGGTCGATTGGGTGATGAATACCCCCATTGCGACGACGCAGCCTTCGCCCACGATCACCCCTTCGACGATTTCGGACCGCGCGCCGATGAAGCAATTGTCGCCGATGATCGTGGGGTTCGCCTGCATCGGCTCCAGCACGCCGCCGATCCCCGCGCCGGCGGAGATGTGGCAATCGCGCCCGATCTGCGCGCAGCTGCCGATGGAGGCGTAGGTGTCGACCATCGTGCCGTCACCCACATATGCGCCGATGTTCACGAAGCTGGGCATCAGCACGACGTTGCGGCCGATATAAGCGCCCTGTCGCGCGACCGCGCCGGGCACCACGCGAAAGCCGGCCTCGCGAAACCGGGCCGCGTTCCAGCCGGCGAATTTGGATGGCACCTTGTCGAAGGAGGGAGCACCCGCGCTACCGCCATCCATTACCACATTGTCGTTGAGGCGGAAGGACAGCAGCACCGCCTTCTTCAGCCATTGATTGACCCGCCAGCCGCCCTGGTCATCGGGTTCGGCTACGCGCCCGCGTCCACTGTCGAGCATGGCAAGCGCGGCATTCACGGCATCGCGGACAGCGTGGCTGTCGCGGTTGACATCGGCCCGTTTCTCCCACGCGTTTTCGATGGTTGTCTGTAGGTCGGTGGTCATGCAGGCGCGCTCCTTGGTTGCCGCGCTGCTAGCTCGGGGCGCAACCACGTTCAAGCCGATGCCGCTGTTACATACCGGCCTGTTTGGCGAAATGATGCGCCCGCTGCACCAACGGCAGCACCCGGTCGGACATTTCGCGCGCATGCTTGCTCGATGCGGTGCCGTCGATCACGCGCTTCTTGATACCCTGGATAATGCCCGCGAGCCGGAACAGATTATACGCGAAATACCAGTCCATCGGTGGAACGGGATAGCCGGTGCGTGCGACATATCGTGCCGTGCAATCCTCGACCCCCGGAATTCCCAAGGCGCGATGGTCCAACCCGCCGATGCCTGCGCGGCCATCGACCGGCGTGATCCAGTTGAGCATCAGATAGCTGAAATCGCCGATCGGATCGCCCAGCGTGGACAGCTCCCAATCGAGGACGGCCAGAACCTCCGGCTTGTCCTTGTCGAAGATCAGATTGTCGAGACGATAGTCGCCATGCACGATGGAACTTGCGTGCTGGGGCGGGATGGTTTTGGGGAGCCAGGCGATAAGCTCGTCCATTTCCGGTATGTCTTCGGTTTCGGACAGCTTGTATTGCTTGGACCAGCGTGAGATCTGTCGTGCGCAGTAATCGGTCGGCTTGCCGAAATCGTCCATGCCGATGGCCGCAACATCGGTGGTGTGCAGATCGGCGAGCGTATCGACCATAGAATGGTAGATCGCGGTGCGTTCGCCGGGGTCTGAGGCGGGCAAGGCGCCGTCCCACAGACTGCGCCCATCGGCCAGGCTCATAATGAAGAACATCGTGCCGACAACATCGGTATCCTCGCACAATCCGTATGCCTTGGGCACGGGAAAACCGGTCGGGCCGAGCGCAGCCATCGCCTTGTATTCGCGGTCCACCGCATGGGCGGACGGCAGCAATTTGCCGAAGGGCTGGCGGCGCAGGACGTAGGCGCAGGCAGGCGTGTCGATGCGGTAGGTCGGGTTGGACTGGCCGCCCTTGAACTTGGACAGGGTCAGCGGGCCTTCGAAGCCTTCTACGTTCTCTTCCATCCACCGCGTCAGTTTCACGGTGTCGAGCTGATCGGCTTGCGGCACATCGATGGTGCCGACCATTTCCTTTTCGTAATCCATTATCTGTCCAATTATCAGTCGAAAACGATGACGGACCGGGCGCTATGCCCGTCGCGCAATTTGTCGAAGCCCGCATTGATGTCGTCGAGCGCGATGCGTTCCGCGATGATCGTGTCGAGATCGAGCAGTCCGCGCATGTAGAAATCGACAAGGCGCGGCAAGTCGACCGGAAAATGATTCGCCCCCATGATGGCGCCCTGCAGCTTCTTGCCGGACAGCAGGTCCATCGCGGCCAGCCCGACCTTGCAATCCAATGGCATCATGCCGAGGATCGTGGCCGTGCCGCCGCGCCGCAGCAGCTTGACCGACAGATCGGCGGAGGCCTGACGCCCGACCGCCTCGATCGCGTGGTGCACGCCGCCGCCGGTCAGTTTCATGACCTGATCGACCGCGTCGTCCGCCATCGCATCGATCGTGTGCGTCGCGCCCAAAACCCGCGCCAGCTCACGTTTTTCGGGCAATGGATCGAGCGCGATGACCTGGCCTGCCCCGGCGATCTTCGCAGCATTGATGGTGGCGAGGCCGACGCCGCCGCAACCGACCACCGCCACGCTTTCGCCCGGTACCACCTTGCACGCGTTGAAGATCGTGCCCGCCCCGGTCGTCACCGCGCAGCCGATGACGGCGGCCCGGTCCAGCGGCATGTCCTTGTCGATGGAGACGCAGGCGTTTTCGTGGATCAGCATCTGTTCGGCAAATGCCGACAGGTTGAGCATCTGGTTGACGGTTTGCCCATCTGAACGCGTGATGCGTGGATCGGCCGACTTGGCCCGCCGCGTGCCTTCGCCAAGGCACATCGCCATGCGTCCGGTCACGCAAAATTCGCATTGCCCGCAAAAGGCGGACAGACACGATACGACGTGATCGCCCGGTTTGACCGTACGCACTTCGCTACCGACCGCGCGGACCACGCCCGCCGCCTCGTGCCCGGGAATGGTGGGCAGCGGATGCGGATAGGCACCATCGATGAAATGCAGATCGGAATGGCACAACCCGCAGGCTTTGGTGTCGATCAACACCTCATGCGGGGCGGGATCGGCAAGCTCGACATCGCCAATGGTGAGGCCTTCGCCGGGTTTTTCTAAGATAGCGGCCTTCATAAACATCCTGTCTCCCTCGGGAGAGGGGTAGTGAGACTTTCCAAGCGCGGCGAGGCTAGTCGCAGCAGGGTGGGGCTGGTCCGGGACGTTCGTCTCTAGCCACCCCACCCCTGACCCCTCCCCCGAAGGGAAGGGGGATTGCCTTTACGCCCCTGCAGCTCCTGCACTCGCGGCGGCACCGCCGGCGCTGGCGCTATTGCCTTGGCCACGCAAGGCGTTTTCCGTTTCGTCCGGCAACGGCGCATGTTTGGCGAATTCCATCCGTGCGATCGAACGGGCATGCACCTCGTCCGGTCCATCCGCCAGACGCAGCGTGCGCTGATGGGCGTAGGCATTGGCGAGGCCGTAATCGTTGGACACGCCGCCGCCGCCATGGGCCTGGATCGCGTCGTCGATGATTTTCAGCGCCATATTGGGCGCCTGCACCTTGATCATGGCGATTTCCTGCTTGGCGGATTTGTTGCCGACCTTGTCCATCATGTCGGCGGCCTTGAGGCACAGCAGGCGCGTCATGTCGATATCGATGCGAGCGCGCGCCACGCGTTCTTCCCATACCGAATGCTTGTAGATCGGTTTGCCGAACGCCTCGCGCTCCTGCAGGCGGCGGCACATTTTCGCGATCGTTTCCTCGGCGACGCCGATGGTGCGCATGCAGTGATGGATACGGCCGGGGCCGAGGCGCCCCTGCGCGATCTCGAAGCCGCGCCCTTCGCCCAGCAGCAGGTTCTCCGCCGGTACGCGCACGTCTTTCATTTCCACTTCCATGTGCCCATGGGGCGCATCGTCGTAACCGAACACGGGCAAATGGCGGATGATGTTCACGCCATCGGCATCGATCGGCATCAAAATCATCGATTGCTGCTGATGCCGGTTGGCTTCGGTATCGGTCTTACCCATCACGATCGCGACCTTGCAGCGCGGATCGCCGAGGCCGGATGACCACCATTTGCGGCCATTGATGACGTAGTGATCGCCATCGCGCACGATCTTGGTTTCGATGTTCGTGGCGTCGGACGAAGCCACATGCGGTTCGGTCATCAGGAAGGCGGAACGGATTTCGCCGTTCATCAGCGGCTCCAGCCATTTGTCCTTCTGCTGGCGCGTGCCGTAACGGTGAAACACTTCCATGTTGCCGGTGTCGGGCGCGGAACAGTTGAACACCTCGCTGGCCCAGCCGATGCGGCCCATTTCCTCGGCGCACAGCGCATATTCGAGATTGGTAAGCCCCGGCCCCTCGAATTCGAACGTATCGTCGACATGGGACAGCTGCCCCTGCGGCGGCATGAACAGGTTCCAGATGCCCTGCGCCTTCGCCTTGGCCTTCATGTCTTCGATCACCTGGAGGACTTTCCAGCGTTCGCCTTCGGCGTCCTGCTCGGCGTAGGTCGACAGGTTGGGGCGGATATTGCTTTCGATGAAATCGCGCACGCGGTCGCGCCAATGGGTCTGCCGGTCGGTGGGTTCGAAATCCATGAGTGTGCGTCCTTTTTCTGCAGTCGTTGGAGGGGAGCCTAGGGAAAGGATGGGTCGCCGTCGAGACGGGCACGCGCGTCTTTTTCAAGCAGCGCCACGCGCGCTTCGTGTTGTGCCCGGTCGATCGGGAAGCGTTTGAGCCAATAGGCGGAAAACAGCGCCAGCACGATCGATATGGCAACATACAACATGGTGAAATCGTCGATCACTTGGGCCGAAACCTCGCCCGGTTTTGCGTTATCGGGAATATTTGCCGAGGCGATGATGATGCCCGATAATAGAATACCCAGGCCGGTCGCGCATTTTTGGATGAACCAGTAGCCGGAAAAGAACGATCCCTCCGCCCGGCGCCCGGTGCGTTCCTGAAATGCCTCCACGATGTCGGCGACCATGGAGGATGCGGAGATCATGATCATCACCGCGCAGACATTGCTCAAGAATACGGCGGCATACACCAGAATGGTGGAGGTCAGCCCCCCGATCGCGGGCCAGATACCGGCGAAGCGGAACAGGTAGGGCGCGGTCCAGAATACCAGCGCCAGCAACGTCATCACCGCTGCGACGTTCTGCTTGCCGTATTTCGCGTGGAGCGGGCCCAATGTCGCAAACACCACGATCACACTGACGAACAGGACTAGCGGGTAAAACACAAAAGCAGCTTCGGAGAATTCCCATACGAAATTGTAGAGGTACAGGGTCATCGAAAAGGTCATGCCCTGACTTACGAACGCGCCCAGCGCCCCCGCCGCGAGGAACAGGAAGGCACGTTCCGAAAAGGCTTCCTTGATCTCTAAAAATGCGCCCGCGAAGGAGAAGGGCGGCGGCTTGACCGCAGGCAGACCTGCGACATGGCGATGCTGGCCCAGCGCGGAACCGACCGTGGAAACGAAAATCAGGATCGCCCCGAAAATGCCGAATTCGACGTAGCCTTCGCGCTGCATCTGCGCCTCGCCCGGTATGAACACCGTATACGCGAGCAGCAGCATCAGGAGCCCGCCGCTCCACCCGAACAGGAAGCGGAAACGGAACAAAGTGGTGCGCTCGTCGTAATCGCGCGTCAGTTCGGGCACCAACGCGGTGGAGGGCACTTCACAGGCCGAAAGCAAAATGCGCACCAGAATGGCGATGCCCAACAGCCCCGCGAAACTCGGCGCATCGCCGGTCGGTGGCGACCACAGCAGCACCCACATGATCGCCAGAGGCAGCGCGGCGGCGTACAGCCACGGCAGGCGGCGCCCCCAGCGCGTATAGGTCCGGTCCGAAAGATTGCCGAGCAGCGGATCGATAATCGCGTCGCAAAGCAGCGCCAGCAACAGCGCCAGGCTGACCAGAAAACCGGGCATCCCCAGCACCTGGTTGTAATAGAACAGCAGGAATACGGAAAACCCGTTATCCTTCACCCCGAACGCCACCGCTCCGAACCCATGGGCGATCTTGAGCTTGAGGGGGAGGGCGGCCCGGTCGCTCACCGCGCGGCGGCCGCCCCGTTCGCTTCCGTGTTCGCTTCGGCCATTTTTCGCAAAGCGTCGAACATGTCCGGTTCTTCGGGATCCCAAGAATATTTGGGCCCGATCGTCAGCCCGCCATCGACCACCATGGACGTGCCGTTGATGAAGGATGCGTCTTCGCTGGCGAGGAAGGCGACGGCATTGGCGATATCCTCGGACTGCCCGCCGCGCATTACGGGTTGTGCGCGATCCGACATGGTCGCGATCGCCGCCTTACCCAGCTCCGCCTGTTCGGGCGTCAGTTCCAGCGATGAGGTGAAGATGTTCGTATTGATGAAGCCCGGTTGGATCGCGTTGACGCGTATCTGATGCTTCGTCAGGTCGGCAGCGGCCATCTTGGTCAGATGCAGCACGCCCGCTTTCGCCACGGCATAGGCGCTGGGCGAATACCCCGGCCCGAACGCCGCCACGCTCGAGGTGTTGATGATGGACGCACCATCTCGCCCGATCATATGCGGCACACAATAGCGGATACCGAACGCAACGGACCGCAGCAGCAAGTCCATGGTCAAATCCCAGCCGTCCGGCTCGATTTCGTCGATCGGCGCACCGTCGCCGCCCGCGCCGGCATTGTTGAACACGATGTCGATCCCGCCGGTCTCGCTCGCCGCGCGGTCCATGAGCGCGCGAATATCCTCGGTCGCGGTCACATCGCATCGCTGGAAATGAATGGCCCCGTTCGATCGCACGGTGAGCGCATTGCCGCCATCCGTATCGATATCAGCGGCAAAGACGGTTGCCCCTTCGCCCGCCAGCTTAAGCACTGTCGCCTTGCCGATACCCGAAGCGGCGCCCGTGACGACCGCAGTTTTGCCCGTAAAACGCATCCGCACGATCTCCCAATCGCTTATGTTTATGCGACCCATGCTTAGGCGGGATGGGCGGCGCGTCAACGGCGCTGTGGCTTGACGTTACGGCATCCGTCGTTGCGATGCAGGCGCTTGCCAGACCCCGCAATAACGCCTTAACGTATGCATCGAACGAGACGGGCGCGCGGCCCGCCCAATCCGAGTCTAGACCCGAATCGAGAGGAATGCAGACCATGGCCGACCTTGAAACTTTCCGCAGCGAAACCCGCAAATGGCTGGAGGCGAATTGCCCCGAAGAGATGCGGCAGCCCGTGCGCGACGAAGAAGACGTGTATTGGGGCGGCCGCAACGCCAGCTTCAAAAACGACGCGCAGAAGTCGTGGTTCGAAGCGTGCGTCGAACGCGGATACACCGTACCCGCATGGCCAACGGAATATGGCGGCGCGGGCCTGTCGGGCGAGGAAGCGAAGGTACTGCGGCAGGAAATGGGCGCGATCAATGCCCGGCCGCCGCTCAGCAGCTTCGGCATCTGGATGCTTGGTCCCGCACTTCTGAAATTCGGTACCGAAGGACAAAAGCAGCGGTTCCTCAATGAGATCGCGGCCGGCAAAATCCGCTGGTGCCAGGGATATTCCGAACCCGGCAGCGGCAGCGACCTCGTTTCGATGCAGACATTCGGCGAGGACAAGGGCGATCACTGGATTGTCAACGGACAGAAGGTCTGGACGTCCTACGCCGACGAAGCCGACTGGATTTTCTGCCTCGTCCGCACGGACAAGCAGAACAAGTATCAGGGCATCACCTTCATGCTGTTCGACATGGCCGGCGAAGGCGTGTCGACCAAGCCGATCAAACTGATCAGCGGCAACAGCCCGTTCTGCGAAACCTTCATGGACGATGCGAAGGTACCCAAAAGCTATGGCGAGGACGTGCCCGCCTATGTCGGCGAGATCAATCGCGGTTGGGACGTGGCGAAGTATCTGCTCGGCCACGAACGCGAGATGATCTCCGGCGCGGGCGGCGGCGATCGCACATCGGCCATCGGTGCAGCGATGCAGCGCCACGCAGCGAAGGAAGGCGGCGATCTCGATCCCGTATTCCGGTCCGAACTGGCGATGTTCGATGTCGATGCGCTGGCCTATGGCGCGATGGGCGAGAAATTCCTCGATGAAATGAAAGCGGGCAAGGGCCACCCTGCGCAGCCGAACATGATGAAGTATGTCGGCACCGAACTGAACAAGCGCCGCCACGAATTGATGATGAGCGCCGGCGGTTCGCGCAGCCTGGAATGGGACAGCGAGGAAACCGGCGGCGGCAAGCCTTCGCGGAGCTGGCTGCGCACGAAAGCGAACTCGATCGAAGGCGGCACCAGCGAGGTGATGCTGAACGTCGTATCGAAGCGTATTCTCGAGCTTCCGGGCGGATGAATTGCGACCCCGGGCGTGATCCGGGGCGCAACCAAAATTTCATTTCATAAAAAGCGGGGTCCCGGATCGTGTCCGGGGCAATGACAGTTCCGGGAGAGAACCGACAAATGGCACTATACCACGACGAAGATCAGACCATGCTGGCCGATAGCGCGCAGCAATTCATGTTCGAAGAAGGCAGCATCGAAAAACAGCTGCGCCATTGGCGCGACACCGCTTGCAAGGACGGGTTCGGCCACGAATTGTGGAAGCAATTCGCCGAAATGGGATTCACCGGCATCCTGGTGGGCGAAGATGATGGCGGGCTGGGCATGGGCAATGTCGAAGCCGGCATCGTGCTCGAACAGATTGGCCGCAATCTTACACCATCACCGTTCCTGACGAGTTCCGTATTAGCGGCGACTGCGCTGAAGCACGGCAGCGACGACATGCGCGGACGTTATCTTCCTGGCCTGATCTCCGGCGAAAGCGTGTTCGCCGTGGCGGTGGACGAAGGATCGAAGCACCGCCCCGAACGCATCGTCACCAAGGCCGAAAAATCGGGCAACGGATTCAAGCTGACAGGTTCGAAGGATTTTGTGATCCATGGCGCCAGCGCCGACATGATCGTGGTCGCCGCGCGGACCTCCGGGTCGGACAGCGACGAGGACGGTATTACCCTGTTCGCCGTGCCCAAAGACGCGGCGAATATGGATCACGAGGCCGTGCGGCTGGTCGACAGTTCCGTGGCGACGCATACCAAATTCGACGGGGTCGAGCTGGATGGCGATGCCGTGATCGGCGAAGTCGATGGCGGGCGCCAGATCCTCAATCGGATGCTCAACGCAGGGCGTATCGGTGCGGCCGCGGAAGGTTGCGGCGTCGCCGGAGGTGCGATGGACCGCACGATCGACTACCTCAAGCAACGCAAACAATTCGGGCAATTGATCGGTGAATTTCAGGCGCTGCAGCACCGCGCCGCGCATTTGTATTCCGAAGTCGAGATCGCCCGTGCGGTGACGATCAAGGCGGGCCAGTTGCTCGATGCCAACAGCGAACAGGCGGATATGATGGTATCCGTGGCGAAGGCGAAAGTCGGCCAGGCCGCCGGTCTTGCGGTACGCGAAGGCGTGCAGATGCATGGTGGCATCGGCATGACCGATGAATACGACATCGGCCTGTTCATGAAGCGCGACCGTGCGCTCACCGAGTTTCTGGGCGATGCCTATTACCACGCCGGGCGCGTGGCGCAGATGAGCGGATATTGAGGAAGCCATGGCGATGATGAAACTGAACGAATTATTCGGCCTCGAAGGCAAAACTGCGCTGGTGACCGGCGGCAGCCGCGGGATAGGCAAGATGATCGTGGAGGGTTTGCTGGAAGCGGGCTGCGAGCGCATCTACATTATCGCCCGAAAGAAGGAACAGGTCGAAGAAACCGCCGCCGAACTGGGCGAGCGAGTCATTGGGCTAGTCGGCGATCTGTCGAACCTGGATGGTATCCAGAAACTGACCAACGACCTGACCGACCGCGAACAGAAGCTCGATCTGCTGGTCAACAATGCCGGTGCCGCATGGGGCGAACCGTTCGAGGAATTCAGCGAAGCGGGCTGGGACCGCACGATGGATCTGAACGTCAAGACGCCTTTCTTCCTTACCCAGAAACTGCTGCCGTTGCTGAAAGCTGCGGGAACCGAAGATCGCCCGGCCAAGGTGCTGATGATTGCCAGCATCGACGGGATGAAGTCGAACCCTTGGCCGACCTATCCCTATCAGGCGTCCAAAGCCGGCCTTATCCACCTCACACGCCGAATGGCGGCGGAGTTGATCGGCCATCACATCGTCGTCAACGGCATCGGCCCCGGTGCTTTCCCCAGCGCCATGAACCGCGC
>JBASAR010000050.1:0-6574 GCA_049650705.1 Pontixanthobacter sp.
CGAGATCGTCCACTACGGCGCCTATAGCTGCCGGCGTCTATATGGCCGCACAGAAGGGCGATGGAGCGAACATGCCACCGGCAACGCTATCGATATTGCCGGCTTTGTCTTGGACGATGGAACGCGCGTTATGGTGTTGGACGACTGGTCGGGTTCGTCCGACAGGGCGTTGTTTTTGAAGGATGTTCGCGATGACGCTTGCGATGTGTTCGGTACCGTATTGTCGCCCGATTTCAATGCCGCGCATCGCGACCACTTTCATTTCGATCAGGCGGGTCAGGATTGGGGCGTCTGCCGATAGCGATTACATCGCCTCAATCGCGTAACCTGCAGAACGCACGGTACGGATGGGGTCCTGCAGTTCTCCGAACACGATGGCTTTTCGCAACCGGCGAATATGTACATCCACGGTACGCAATTCGATATCGCTTTCGGTTCCCCATACCCCGTCGAGCAGTTGGACGCGGGAGAAAACGCGGCGGGGGTTTTCCATGAAAAATTTGAGCAGACGGTATTCGGTCGGGCCCAATTTGATAACTTCGCCGGCACGTTCGACCCGGTGTCTGACGGGATCGAGAGTAATATCGCCCACCTCGATATTCTCGCCCGCAAGCGCGGGGCGAATGCGGCGCATGACCGCCGCCACGCGTGCCAGCAGCTCGCGGGGCGAGAACGGTTTGGTCAGATAATCGTCCGCCCCGGTTTCAAGACCACGAATACGGTCGTCCTCTGTTTCACGCGCGGTCAACATGATGATCGGCACGTGCGCAGTGTCGCGATTGCGGCGTAAACGGCGGCAAACCTCGATACCGCTGGTGCCTTCGATCATCCAGTCGAGGATGACCAGGTCGGGCGTTTCCTCCGCCGCCATGACCAGTGCCTCATCGCCATCGGGGGTTGTACGGACTTCGTATCCTTCGTTTTCGAACCGATATTGCAGCAATTCCGACAGGGCGGGGTCGTCTTCGACCAACAACAGCTTGGCGGCGGAAGCCCCGGTCACTCAGGACCGCTCGGAAGAAAAGCGTGCAAAACCATCAAGAATCCTCATCCGCTGGATACGTGCCCGTCGCCGCAAAATGGACCATTTCTGCCACATTGGTTGCATGATCGCCAATCCGTTCGATATTGCGCGCTACATATAGAAGCTGCGCCGCGCTCGAAATAGTAGCAGGGTTCTCCATCATGTAACTGATAACATTACGAAATATACTGTTGTAGAAGGCGTCGACTTTTGCGTCCGTGGCGATAACCGCTTTGGCGAGATTGGCATCACGCGCGGCGTAAGCGGTAAGCACATCATGCACCATTTCGCAGGCGATCTCGCCCATCGCGGGCAATAGTGTAAGCGGTTCGAACCGTCCGCGCCCTTCGATTTCGCCGACACGTTTGGCAATATTTTTCGAATAGTCGCCGATGCGTTCGACAACACCGGCAATTTTGAGGGCGGCGATCACTTCGCGCAGATCGTCGGCCATCGGCGCCCGCAGGGCGATAACGCGAATGGCGAGCTTGTCGACTTCGGATTCGAGTGCATCGATCTTCTTGTCGCGTTTGATGACTTTCTTGGCGAGCACCTCATCGCCTTTGACCATGGAATCCAATGCTTCCTGGATCGACAATTCGGCAAGGCCACCCATCTCCGCAATCAGGCCGCGCAAACGCGTAATGTCCTCGTCGAAGGCTTTGACTGTATGTTCGCTCATCACCCGTACCGTCCGGTAATATAATCCTGCGTGCGTTTTTCTACGGGATTGGTGAAGATATCGGAAGTCCGCCCGTATTCGACCATGGTGCCAAGATGAAAAAACGCCGTCCGCTGCGAGACGCGGGCCGCCTGCTGCATCGAATGGGTGACGATGACGATGGCGTAGCGGCCGTTGAGATCGGCGATCAATTCTTCGATCTTGGCGGTGGCGATCGGATCAAGAGCGGAGCAGGGCTCGTCCATCAGGATGACTTCGGGATCGACGGCGATGGCGCGCGCGATGCACAGGCGCTGCTGCTGCCCCCCCGATAATGCCGTGCCGCTGTCCGATAGACGATCCTTCACTTCGTTCCACAAGCCCGCGCGTTGCAAGGATTTTTCCACGATCGCGTCGAGTTCATCCTTCCCTTCTGCAATGCCGTGAATTTTGGGGCCGTAGGCGATATTGTCGTAGATCGATTTGGGGAATGGATTGGGTTTCTGAAACACCATGCCGACCCGTGCGCGCAGATGGACGACATCCATCTTCGAACGGTAGATATCTTCGCCATCCAGCGTGATTTCCCCTTCCACCCGTGCCGAAGGAATGGTGTCGTTCATCCGGTTGAGAGTGCGCAGGAAGGTCGATTTGCCACAGCCCGATGGACCAATGAACGCGGTGACATATTTGGTCGGTATTTCGATGGAGACGTCGTCGATCGCCATCTTGTCCCCATAATAGACCGACACGCCCTGCGTGCGCATCTTCGCGTCGGTCGCGTCCAGGTTGGGATGGATTAAGGTCACCACTTTTTCTCGAACTTGTTGCGCAGATAAATCGCCAGCCCGTTCATTACCAACAGGAACAGGAGCAATACGATGATAGCGGCCGATGTGCGTTCCACAAAGCCGCGATCGATCTCATCCGACCATAGATAGATTTGCACCGGCAGGACAGTGGCCGGTGAGGTAAAGCCTTCGGGCGGCGTGGATACGAAGGCACGCATACCGATCATCAGCAGCGGCGCTGTTTCGCCCAACGCCCGGGCCATCCCGATGATGGTACCGGTCAATATGCCGGGCAGGGCAAGCGGCAGGACATGGTGAAACACCACCTGTACCGGGGAGGCACCGACCGCCAGCGCACCGTCGCGGATCGAAGGAGGCACCGCGTTGATCGCATTACGCCCGGATATGACGATCACGGGCATCGTCATCAGCGCCAGCGTCATGCCGCCGATCAACGGCGCGGATCGGTAATTGGGAAATATCCACAGAAACACCGCCAACCCCAGCAAACCGAAGATAATCGACGGTACCGCCGCCAGATTGTTGATCGAAACTTCGATCATATCCGTCCAACGGTTCCTAGGCGCGTATTCTTCCAGATAAAGCGCGGCCAGAACACCTATCGGGAAGGCGAGCAGGAGGGTGACGATCATCGTCAGCATCGATCCCTTCAAAGCGCCCCAAATACCGGCGGCCTGCGGATCAGTGGCATCGCCCCGTGTGAGATATCCGCCATCGAAATTATTGGCGATGCGTTCCTGTTCATCCAACCGGTCGGCCAACGCCAGACTTTCCGCATCGCCGTCTCCGTCATATGCGGCGGCAAGATCGGGGGACGCGGGGAGCCAGAAGGTCTGCGCGCCCGAGGTGATGTTCGGATCGGCGATGATCGCGTCGGCCACTTCGCGCCAAGCGCCGTCGCCGACTTGCGCGGCCGCATCAGAACCCAACGCTTCCTCGGCATAGAATTCCACGATCGAAGGAAGGCCCTGCGCTTCCAGACGCTGAACGGCTCCGGGCTCCGCCATGCTTTGCACCGTTGCAGCAAGCCCCGATTGCGCGAAATCGATCGGCACGCGCAATTCAGTCCGTTGGAAACCGCCGATGCCGTTCGCCAGCATGGTGACCAGCAGGAATGCGAGCACGGCAATCGAGAACAGCACGGCCGACAGACCTGCCAATCTGAACCGCCTTTCGGCGGCGTAGCGTTTCTTCAAGCGCTTCTCGAACGCATCGCTGCGCGGCGGGGGTGCAGTGTCACTCATACGCTTCACGGAATCGTTTGACGACTCGCAGAGCCACGAAATTGAGGCCCAGCGTCACCATAAAAAGGACGAAACCGAGGGCGAATGCGCTGAGCGTGGCCGGGTGGTCGAAACTGCCTTCGCCGGTCAGCATGGCGACGATCTGGAACGTGACGGTGGTCATTGCCTCCAACGGATTGCCGGAAAGATTGGCAGCCGCGCCCGCAGCCATGACCACGATCATGGTTTCACCGATCGCACGGCTGATCGCCAGCATGATGCCGGCGACGATGCCGGGCAGGGCGGCGGGGACCAGCACTTTCTTGATCGTCTCTGACGTGGTCGCACCCATCGCGAGACTGCCGTCGCGCATCGATTGCGGAACCGCAGCGATGGAATCGTCGGCCATGGACGATACGAAGGGAATGATCATGACCCCCATTACCAATCCGGCGGCCAATGCGCTTTCGCTGGATGCACCGCTGATCCCCGCGCCGACCGCCACGTCGCGTACGAAAGGCGCGACGGTCAATGCTGCGAAATAGCCGTAAACGACCGTTGGAACCCCGGCGAGTATTTCCAACGCGGGCTTCAGCCAGCTGCGCACTCTCGGCGTTGCATATTGCGTGAGATAGATCGCGCTCATCAGGCCCAGCGGAATGGCCACGATCATGGCGATGATCGCGCCGATATAGATCGTGCCCCAAAATAGCGGGATCGCCCCGTAACGGCTCGGATCGGGATTGGCGGCATTGGCCATCGGGTCCGGCCCCCAATGCGTACCGAACAGGAAATCGACGGGGCTGACCATACCGAAGAATCGGACGGTTTCGAATACCAGGCTTATCACGATGCCCAGCGTGGTGAGGATCGCGACCAGCGATGCCAACAGCAGGACGGTCATCACCGTCTTCTCCACCCGGGTGCGGGCGGTGAAATCGGGTTTGAGGCGCAGGAATGCCCAAATACCGGTCATGATCCCCACCGCCAGCGTTCCCAAGATGCCGATGAGGTCGCTGGTATTCGTCGCGTCGCGATAGGGTTCGATCAGCGCCTGCGCTTCTGCGTTGAAAACAGCGGGTGCCGCACCGTTCGCGACTGCACGTGCCTCGCGCAGCAATGCTTCGCGCTGAAAGTCGAAAGCGGGCAGATTGTCGGCTCCGGGCGACGCCAACACCGCCTGTTCGATCAGATAAGGTGCTGTACCGGCCCAGATTAAAATGAACGCAACGACGGGGATCACGACCCACAGTGCGACATACCATCCATGATAGACAGGCAGGGCGGCAAGACGGGCAACGTCCGAACGCCGCTTGAATGTCCAGGCGCGCGATCGTGCCGCGATCCACCCTGCCAGACCGAGCCCGATTGCCAGCAAAAGAAGGAGCGCGATCGACATGCGACCCTATCGATATCCGACCGCGAGGTCAGGATGGACTGGCCTAACACGAACCGTCGTGTCGCTCCGGATAGTCAAAGCAACATGCCCGCCAACGCCAGCGACGTACCGCGAACGCCGAAGCTCCGGGCTGGTGGGAATCGCTATCGGCACATCGGCGGCACTGTCCACGTAATGTGACATTTGCATGACAAATCCCTCCCAAGCGCGCATCCGCTATGTACCAGGATCGGAGCGTGCTCGTGGGAACTGCACCGTGAACGACGTGCCTCGCCCCAATTCGCTGACGATATCGAGGCGTCCGCGATGCCGTTCGACGATATGTTTGACGATGGCCAGGCCCAGCCCCGTGCCACCTGAGGCCCGACTGCGCCCCGGATCGGTGCGATAGAAACGACGCGTGAGGTGCGGGATGTGTTCTACCGAAATGCCAGGACCGCTATCCTCCACGCGAAGGGTGATTTCATTGTCGTCCGTTCGATCGAGCGACACTTGCACCGGGGTATCCGCGCCGCCATATTTGAACGCGTTATCGGTCAAATTGCGAACCAGCTGTTCCAATTGCCGTTCATCGCCGGCCACCATGCACTCCGGCGCGAGTCGGAGGTGTAAACGGTCGGCATAAGCCAGCCCCGCCGCTTCGCTCGCGGCGCGTTTTGCCAGGCGAGTGAGATCGACGGCGTCCTGCGGCTGTTCATGCTTTTCCGCTTCGATGCGGGATAGCGACATCAAATCCCCGACGAGGCTTTGCAATCGGTGCCCCTCCGACAGGATCGTATTGAGAAACTTGTGCTTCTTTTCCTGCGGCAATGCGTCACCGCCGTCGCGGATCGTTTCGACATAGCCGATGATCGACGATAGCGGCGTGCGCAATTCGTGGCTGGCATTGGCCACGAAATCGGTATGAGCGCGGCCGATATCCTCTTCCGCTGTCTGGTTCAGCAATTCGATGACCGACAGGCCGTTCGACAAAGTCTGTTTGTTGAGCCGCCAGACATCGCGACGACGCGAAAGTCCGCGTATCTGCGCAAATCCGCTGGCATCCGATTCCAGAAGTCTGATCGCTTTGGGATGGCGAAGGCCGACGCGCATATCCTGACCGACGATATGATTGCCGAGCAATTTGCGGGCGGCGCGGTTGGCGGCGGATATCTTGCTGTTTTCGGTGATAAGGATGGGGGTGCCGGAAAATTCGACCAGCTCGCCCATGTTAGCACTGGAAAACGGATTGGGTTCTTCGGCCGCCACGGTGTCGGGCGGAGCGGCGGCAACGATCCACAAGGTACCGATCCAGACCAGCAGAACCGCAATCGCAAGCCACCAGCCCCCACCGCTCGACACGATGGCGATCGCGGCGGCGGTTGCCAGGGCAAGAGCCACGAGGGTTGCGGGGCGATCGAACGACATCCGGATCGTTCTGTATCGTGTCCGTTTGAGCGGCGCCAGTGATGTGAT